>NZ_JBKYAR010000008.1:0-79114 GCF_047023275.1 Faecalibacillus sp.
GGACTTAACCCAACATCTCACGACACGAGCTGACGACAACCATGCACCACCTGTCTCTTCTGTCCCGAAGGAAGACTCCCATTACGGAGTGGTCAGAAGGATGTCAAGACCTGGTAAGGTTCTTCGCGTTGCTTCGAATTAAACCACATGCTCCACCGCTTGTGCGGGCCCCCGTCAATTCCTTTGAGTTTCATTCTTGCGAACGTACTACTCAGGCGGAGTACTTATTGCGTTAACTGCAGCACTGAGGTTTGACCCCCAACACTTAGTACTCATCGTTTACGGCGTGGACTACTAGGGTATCTAATCCTATTTGCTCCCCACGCTTTCGGGACTGAGCGTCAGTTATGCGCCAGATCGTCGCCTTCGCCACTGGTGTTCCTCCATATATCTACGCATTTCACCGCTACACATGGAATTCCACGATCCTCTCACACACTCTAGCTCTACGGTTTCCATGGCTTACCGAAGTTAAGCTTCGATCTTTCACCACAGACCCTTAGTGCCGCCTGCTCCCTCTTTACGCCCAATAATTCCGGATAACGCTCGCCACCTACGTATTACCGCGGCTGCTGGCACGTAGTTAGCCGTGGCTTTCTTATAGAGTACCGTCACTTGGATATCATTCCCTATATCCACCGTTCTTCCTCTATGACAGAAGTTTACATAACGAATTACTTCTTCCTTCACGCGGCGTTGCTCGGTCAGGGTTTCCCCCATTGCCGAAAATTCCCTACTGCTGCCTCCCGTAGGAGTCTGGGCCGTGTCTCAGTCCCAGTGTGGCCGGTCACCCTCTCAGGTCGGCTACGCATCGTCGCCTTGGTAGGCCTTTACCCTGCCAACTAGCTAATGCGCCATAAGTCCATCCCTTACCAGTGCCTTAGCACTTTTCATATAGAGTTCATGCGATCTCTACACATATGCGGTCTTAGCTGCCGTTTCCAGCAGTTATCCCCCTGTATGGGCCAGGTTACTTATGTATTACTCACCCGTTCGCCACTCATCACCAAAGTGATGCGTTCGACTTGCATGTATTAGGCACGCCGCCAGCGTTCATCCTGAGCCAGGATCAAACTCTCCATTGTCTCTTATATCTTTCAGACAATCTCTTAGTCTGTTTAGCTCTTTTCTGTTTAAACTTTTTTAATTGACGTTGTGTTTCATTCTTTCTCGTTCAGTTTTCAATGTCCTCTCACTCGTCTCTATCGTCGAGTACCCATTTATATTACCATCTCTTTTTTCTTTTGTAAAGCTTTTTTTGATTTTTTTCATTATTTTTTTATACATTATTTATATAGACAATTTTTATACCTTATATTCATTGTTTTTTTATATTTGTTTAAATGTTTTCGACATTTTTCACATATTCTATAGTCATAATTTGCTCGGAGGTTAAAAGTATGCATAAATTCAAAAAGATATTTTTATTATTATTAACAATTTCAATTGCTTCACTATATTTACTATTCTTAAATTCTACAACTATTGAAGCATCAAGTAACGATAACAACTCTATTAACTATGTTAAACTAAAAAATACAAGTACGAATCTTTCAACAATTTATACTGAAAAATACCAAACTCGTATACATAATCAAATTAATAAACAAAAAAGATTAAATAATTACACTTTTCAAAATCCCTTATTAATAAGAAACCCTTATGGAACAAATACAACATCTGTGTATATGTATTTCAAAACCAATGAGGAATTGCAAGCAAGCTATACAATTCATTGTGATAACTATGAAGATTTTTCTCAAACATTAAATTGTAATACTTTAAGCGGTTATACAACTGAACATGAATATCTTCTTATAGGTGCAATACCTAATCAAACAAATATCATTACAGTAACACTTACAAATAAAGAGGGAAAAATCGTTGATACATTATCTTGGTCTTATAATGCTCCTGCTCTTCAAGGTGGTAATCAATATTTAACTGTTTCAACAAGTGACGAAAATTCTACATCATCATTATCCAATGGGCTCTATACTGTTCTTGGAAATGATGTCACTGAAGATAGCGAAGAACAAGCTTACATGAGACTTTATGATAATAACGGTATTATTCGTAGTGAAATTCCTATTGTTTCTTATAGAAGTCATCGTATTCTTTTTGAAAACAACACAATGTATTTTAGTATTTCTAGTACAAAAATAGTTGCTATGAATCAAACTGGATATGTTTCTAAAATCTACGATACAGGTAATTATAAATTACATCATGATTATATTTTTGATAGCAATAACAACATCCTTGTTCTAGCAAGTAAAAAAAATGCTAAAACTAGTGAAGATAAAATTATTATGATTGAAAAAGATTCTGGTAATATTACAGAACTTGTTGATTTGATTGATCTATTACCTGATTATTATTCAACAACTTCAATGCCTGATGGTGAAGATGATTTAGATTGGATGCATATTAATTCATTAGCATTAGTTGATAAAACAAGTTTAATTATTAGTTCAAGAGAAACATCAACAATTATTAAATTAGATAATATCTATTCAAACCCAACAATTGATTATATGATTGGTTCTGATAACTTTTGGCAAGAAAGTGGTTATGATTCACTGCTTTTAAATAAAACAAGTGATTTTTCAATGCAAGCTGGTCAACATTGTGTCACTTATGTAGAAGATAATTCCCTACCTCAAGGTCAATATTATCTTTATCTTTATAATAATAACCTGGCTGTAAGTACAACACGACCTGATTATGATTGGAAAAGTGATTCAAATTACTCAAATGCTTACTACAATTTAAAGAAAGGAACATCTTATTACTATAAATATTTAGTTAATGAAAATGATCGTACGGTTGAACTTGTAAGTAGTATTCCTGTTGCATATTCAGGATATGTAAGTAGTGTTCAAGAATTAGATGGAAATGTAATTATTGATAGTGGTATCGCAATGTCTTGGGGTGAATACAGTCAGGATGGTACTTTACTTAAAACATTTAAGACAACTGGTGGCAAATTTGTATATCGTGTTTTTAAATATGATTATCTAGGTTATTGGTTTCAATAAAAAGGTGTAGCATAAATACACCTTTTTATATTCCTTTTTTATAAAGAATATATTGTACAAGATTTAAGAAAAACAGTTGCAACGCATTAATGCGTTTATCAAAACTTTCTTGTGCAGTATTATAATTAAAATAAAGATGATTTTCTTTAGGAGCAACTCCTATAAATCCAATTTTAGGTTTTATTTTTACATCTAAATAATTAGCATTTTGATAAAAAACAGATCTATTTGTACAAAAATCATCATATGTTTCATGTAAACTTATAATAATAACTAAATCATCTTCATCCAGTTGAAGCTGATCAATAATTTCTTCTTCACTACCAAGATATACAGGTATCTCACAAGGATATCCTAAATATGTTAATGCTTTTTGACAAACCAATAAAGCAAATCTATTCCCATCTCCCAATATAACAATTCTTTTACATTCCATGATCTTTTTAAAAATTTGTACTTGTTCATGAGAAAAATTATTTTTAATAACCTTTTTCATCTTTTTCATATCTACTTCCGCATGCATATATTCTTCGTACATAACATTTTTAAAATAAGAAAACTTATTAATATTAATATTTTTTAAATATCTGACCATCGAAGTCTTAGACACACCCACTTCTTCTATAAATCTATTTAATGTATAATCCTTAATATTACCTTTTAATTCCATTATTTTCTTACTAATCAGATAATCAACACTATCTTTTGAACAACTATTTTGTATCATCATTATTTTTCCTATAATCATATTTTCATTCCTTTATATATAATTCATAATATCTTGCTTTAATTAAATCAAATAAAAATAAAAAAACATAATGCATTTCATAATAATCATTATCTGTATCCATAGAAAAATTAAAATCAACATATTCACTATTTATTTGAGCTTTACTGAAAAGTATTTTGGTATTTTTTGTATCTAAAACAATTTCTTGAAATTTTGCATCACAACAACCTAATAATCTTCCTGTTGCTGTAAAGAGACCAATAAGATCATTATTTTTTGGTACTAAAATTTTTCCATCATTTACTGAACTTAACAAAACCGTTTTATCAAATATTTTCATATCTACTTGAAAATCAAATAATAAATTTAAAAGTGTTGGTGATCCATATACAATAAATCTTTCATGTTCATTTATTTGTTTGCATATTTTATCTACTTTATTCATATCAATTGGTTGTTTTCTAAATTGATTCATTATTTTTATAATCTTATCTTTTTCAAATAATTCATATCTATCTTTAATTTGTTTAATTCTTATTATTCTTTCAAAAATAACTTCATCTTTAAAAGAAGTATAATTTTTACATCCCAATTGATTAAGATATGTTTTAAATTTAGGTTTTGATACATTTAAAACAGTAACAATGTTTTCTAATGTATAAGTTGGTATTTTATTATAATGTTCAAATAGTATTCTGGATATATAAGTATCTGAATTATCAAATTCCATATTGTTAGCTGCTTTAAGAATGTACTCTATTGTCAAATTGGTTTTACTCATAGATAGATCTCCTTATATAATCATACATATTTAATATATCATAAAAAACAATCCAAACAACTTATTTGTCACATATTACATCGAATGTAACATTAGAAATATTTTATATAAATTTTTTATAAAAAAGAAACTTACGATTAATTGGGTTATTAAAAAACATAAAGAAAAAGTTCAATTTTCTTTTTTAGAAAACTGAACTTCTTTATGCTTTTTTATTTTAATATTATTCAGCTGTTTTTTTAATAGCAGTATAAGCACCTGCTGCAAGTAACATCATAATAGCATATGAACTCATCACTGTATTATCACCTGTTTCAACACTGTTAGTAGTTTTATCAGTTGTTGGTTGTGATGGTTTTTGTGTATTATCTGTTTTATCATCTGTTTTTGTAGATGTATCAGTTACATTGTAATTTGCAGCCCATTTCCAAATACTTGTTCCATCAGCAGATTCTGGATTATTATTTAATGTATAAATCCATGACCAGTGATTACTGAATTCTACAAGAGTTTTTACACCATCTTGATCAAAATCTTCACCAAATTGTAATTTACCTGCTTCAGTTGTATCATATAAAGAAATTTTATATTTACCATCTTTTGTTTCAGTTGTAGTGAAATCAGAATCTAATGCTTGTTCATGTCTTGATTCTACAAGTTCTTGTCCATCTGTTAATGCTTTGAATAAACGTTTTGAACAATCTTCTGTATTAACTGTTCCATCTGTTGCACCTTGAACTAACCAAATAGCTGTTGGAGAATTTTTTAATGATGCTAATTCTTCATCAGTTGGTGTTTCTCCACCACGTTTAGTAGCAACATCTAAAGCTGGACAGTTGATCATTGCAGCTTTAAATAAGTTTGGATATTTAATTAACATACGTGTTGTCATATATCCACCTGCAGAACATCCTGAAACATATACTTTTTTAGGATCGATTCCTTTTTTAGAAATAACTTCTTGAATTTCATTGTATGCTTTTTCTAATAAACCATCTTTTTGTGCATAGTACCATGTATCTGGTGCTTGGAAAGACATAACATGTGCTTTACCAAAAATTTCTTGAGCTTCATCTGTAGCCCATGCAACTGTTCCTCTGTTAGCTAATAATTGAGCAACGTTATTTTGAGAACCTTTATAATCTCCTTCACCATTTCCATGGAACCAAACGATTAATGAATCTGCATCACCTGCATCATAGTATTGGTAATTAATACCATTGTCTACTTTTACAGATGTAAATTTAGCAGTTTCTTCATCTTCAACTGTGTTAGTACATGAATAAACAAAAGTGTCTTCTCCTAAATCTGTTCCATCCATTGCACTTACTTTAACTGGAGTATTTTGAGTAACTGTATATTCAATATCTACAGGAATATTTCTAGCACCGGTAGCTAAATATGATAATGTTCCAGCAGCTCCATCATTTTCATCAAAATAAATTTCAACTTTTGTTCCTTTTTCTTCTACACGAACAATAGTTCTATCTTGATCTTTATCTCCATATGCTGTTTCATCAGCTGGTCTTTTTCCTTCTGTACTTGTTTTTGCATGTACAGTATATGTATCTTTATCTACTCCTGATACTTTAACATTTCCATAATCTAATACCATTTTATAAATTGCTTGCCCATTATCTTCGATACGTCCATAAAGTTGAGCAACAACTGTTCCAGCAGCTGAAACTGGAATCATACATAATGTTGCTAGTAATGTAAATACAGCAACAAACATTGCAAATGCTTTTTTCATTATTTTCATCATTCTTTTCCTCCCTTTCGCAAGACATATGTTATCATTTTTGCCTACTGTAAGCGATTACAATATTATATCTATTGTTTCTTATTTTTTTACTATATATTAATATTTTGTATTTGGTATTTTTTTATGGTACTTTTTAAATTCTATATTTACTATTATTTTCAGTTATAGCAGATTGCTATTTAGGTATTGTACTTTTATAATATTATCGATTAAAGTAAACTTGGGGGAGATTTATCATGAAAAAAACACTCTATTTAATGAGACATGGACAGACTTTGTTCAATCTACAACATAAAATACAAGGTTGGTGTGATGCACCTCTTACACCTTTAGGAATTAAACAAGCACAAATGGCAAAAGAATACTTTACAAATATTACTTTTGATCATGCTTATGCTTCTACTTCTGAAAGAGCTTCAGATACTTTAGAAATCATTACAGATATGCCTTATACAAGGTTAAAAGGTTTAAAAGAATGGAACTTTGGCGCTTTTGAAGGAAAAGATGAATGTTTAAATCCTAAACTACCTTATGGTGATTTCTTTAAACAATTTGGTGGCGAAGGTGAACTTGAACTTAGAGAACGCATGAATAAAACATTAACTGAAATCATGAGTAAGGATGATCATCAAGTAGTTTTAGCAGTTTCTCATGGGGCAGCGTGTGCTCAGTTCTATCGTGCATGGGAAGAACATGCTAAAGTAAAGAAGACTGAAAGATTTTATAATTGTTGTATTCAAAAATATGAATATGAAGATGGTATTTTTACACTTGTTGAAATCTTTAATCGAAATATTACAGAATAGGAGAAGAATATGGATTCGATAAAACGTAAATCATTTAATGCAAATGTTGATTTGATTCATGGACCTATCTTTAAATCACTCATCATCTTTGCATTACCACTATTTATATCAAATATCTTCCAACAACTTTATAATACTGTTGATACCATGATTGTTGGAAACTTTTTAGGAGATGCTTCATTAGCAGCCATTGGATCATGTACCTCTATTTATGATCTACTTGTTGGTTTTGCTTTAGGAATTGGAAATGGTCTTGCTATTGTTACTGCAAGAAGTTTTGGTTCTAAAGATGAAAAATTATTAAAGAAATCAGTTGCTAGTTCTTTAGTTATTGGAATTGTTGTTTCAATAGGACTTACTCTTATTGGTTTGATTTTCTTACAACCACTTCTTCATTTATTAAATACACCTGCAAACATTATTGACGAAGCTTATAGTTATATTTTCTTTATTGTTTTATTTATTATTGTAATGTTTGCCTATAACTTATGTGCTGGGTTAATGAGAGCCATTGGTAATAGTGTGATGCCTCTTGTTTTCTTGGTTGTTTCATCTGTTTTAAATATTATTTTAGATTTAGTATTTATTACTCAATTAAATATGGGGGTTCAAGGTGCTGCGGTGGCAACTGTTATTTCCCAAGGGACTTCCGTTATTTTATGTATTATTTATATGTTTAAAAAGACACCTTTATTACTTCCTAAAAAAGAACATTTTGAAGTTGATAAAGATCTTTATAAAGAATTATTAGGTCAAGGGTTCTCAATGGGATTTATGAGTTGTATTGTTTCAGCTGGTTCTGTCATTTTACAATATGGTATTAATAATTTAGGTTATTTAATTATCGCTGGACATACTGCTGCAAGAAAGCTTTACATGTTCTTTAATATGCCTTTTACAGCGATGGCTCTTGCTATTTCAACTTTTGTTTCTCAAAACAAAGGGGCTAATCAAAAAGATAGAATTAAACAAGCACTCCGTTATGCTTATATCTATGACATTGTTGGTGCAGCTATTGTAACTTGTATTATCTTATTATTTGGTTCTTCTTTAGTGAAATTAATATCTGGTTCAAGTAAAGAAGTTGTTTTACATAATGGAACACTTTATCTTACAATTGTAGGTCCTTTCTATGCTGTACTTGGAATATTGATGCAAACACGTTATGCGCTTCAAGGAATTGGACAAAAAATTCTTCCTTTAATTTCAAGTGTCATTGAATTCTTTGGAAAAATTATCTTTGTTATCTTTTTAATTCCACGTTTTCAATATATGGCTGTTATTTTCTGTGAACCAGTTATCTGGTGTGTAATGACAGTTCAACTCGTCTATTCTTTCTACCATAATCCTTATATTAAAAATAATTAAAAAAATTGGACGATGCGCACGCATCGTCCTTTTATTATATTAAATTTCTTCACCGTTAGATTCACAAACTTTTTTATACCAATAGAATGAATCTTTTTTACTTCTAGAGAAATCTCCAGTTCCATCATCATGTCTATCTACATAAATAAATCCATAACGTTTTGCATATTGTCCTGTTCCAGCTGATACTAAATCAATTGGTCCCCAAGTTGTATATCCAATTAATGGTACACCATCTTCAATAGATTCTTTCATTGCATGAATATGTCCTTTGAAGTAATCAATACGATAATCATCATGAATTGATCCATCTTCTTCTACTGTATCAAATGCTCCAAAACCATTTTCTACAATCATTAATGGAGTATGTGGATAACGATCATGTAATAAGTTTAATGTGTATCTTAAACCATCAGGATCAATTTGCCATCCCCAATCAGATGCTTTTAAGTATGGGTTTTTAGCACCTTTTGACATATTACCTGCAGTAGTTTCAGCATTTTCATCTACTGTTACACAGTTTGACATATAATATGAGAATGTATAGAAGTCCACTGTTCCTTCTTTAATGATTTTTTTATCTTCTTCTGTAATATATGAAGTATCAATATTATGTTCTTTAAAATATCTGAAGATAAATGATGGATATTCTCCACGTACTTGTACATCTCCACAGAAATTATTTTTAAAGTTATCTTCATCAAATGCAGCTAAGATATCTTTTGGATTTGGTGTAAGTGGATATAAAGTTGTATGTGCAATCATATTACCAATCATGAAATCTGGATTGATTTTATGACCTTCAATAACTGTTCTTGCACTTGCTACAAATTCATTGTGTAATGCTTCAAACATAATTTGTTCATTTGATTTTAATTCATTTAATGGAATTCTATGATCTGCATTGACATCTTCTGGATCCATTAATCCAAGTCCGTAAAGATTACCAAGACCAGCATCTTCTCCACATGGATTATTGATTTCGTTGAATGTTAACCAATATTTAACTTTATCTTTATAACGTTTCATACAAGTTGTTGCATATTTAACGAACATATCAATGACTCTACGATCTGAGAATCCGTTATATTTTGTTACAATGTTCCATGGAATTTCATAGTGACATAAAGTAACTAATGGTTCCATACCATGTTTATGACATTCATCAAATACTTTGTCATAGAAAGCTAAACCTGCTTCATTTGGTTCTTCATCATCCCCATTTGGGAAAATACGTCCCCAGTTAATTGATAATCTGAATACTTTCCATCCCATTTCAGCAAATAAAGCAATATCTTCTTTATAATGATGATAGAAATCTACTGCTTCATGACTAGGATAAAAAGCTTCTGGATCTGTTTTTGGTAAGAATGTTCTTGGTGTATTAACATCCCCACCTAATAACATATCTGGTACTGATAAACCTTTACCATCTTCTAAATAAGCTCCTTCGCATTGGTTGGCAGCTACTGCTCCACCCCATAAAAATCCTTTAGGAAATCCCATTTTCATTACCTCCTTGTTTCCATTTGATTTTTTCTATAAACATTATAAAGGAAAATCGTTAAAATTTTTTTCATAATATGAAAAAAACTATTCAACATTTTCCCACCAATGTTCTTGATAAGTTTCTATATGACTATAATCGACAATTTCCCCAATCTTTGGTGTCGCCACATTTAAGTTTTCTTTTTGTGATCTTGCGGTAATTTGTTTAATTGGATCATCCCATGCATGATTACAAATACAAAAAGCACCCCAATGAACAGGAACTGTCCACTTTGCATGAAGATCTTTCATTGCTTGAATACCATCTTTTGGTAACATATGAATGTTAGACCAAGACTTGTCATATTGTCCATCTTCAATCATTAAGAAATCAATGGCACCAAACTTTTCATAAACTTCTTTGAAATGATTTCCATAACCGGTATCTCCTGTAAAATAAGTTGTATATTTATCATTTTTAAAAACATAACCACTCCACAATGTTGTATTGTTTTTCCAAGGAACACGTCCGGTAAAATGTCTACCTGGTGTTGAAGTAATCGTTAGTCCGTCTATTTTTACTTCATCCCACCAATTCATAACGTGAATTTTCTTTTCATTGATTCCCCAACGAAGAAGATGTTTTTCGACGCCTAAAGGAACACAATACTCTTTAACTTTTTTATCTATTTGTTTAATTGTTTGATAATCTAAATGATCATAGTGATCATGTGATATGGCAAGAACATCAATACTTGGCATATTTTCTATATCTATGGGTAATTTAGAAAAACGTTTTGGTCCAATAAAAGGAACCGGCGAACTATAGTTTGAAAAAACAGGATCCATTAAGACATTCTTTCCTTCTATTTGAAGCATAGAGCTTGAATGTCCAAACCAAATCCATTTTAGTTCATCTTTCTTTGCTTTTTCTATTTTCTTCAATTGATGAACAGGTATTTCACCCTTAGGAACTTTTTCTTCATTTTTATATTCACTCTTTTTCCCTGTCATTAATTGAATTTCAGGATTTCCATGAAATATTCCTTTTTTATATAAAGAATTTCTTGCTTTATATTCTTTTTGATCTTTATCTGTCACACTTCCACCTAAACTTGGCCAAAATTCAATAAACAACACAGCAACAATAGCAATACTTACAATCACAATACCTATGATTTTTAATATCTTCTTCATCATTTTTTATTCCATTGCAAGTGTTACTTGAACACTTCCTTTTCCTAAAGCTTCTTTTAAATGCGTTGTATCTTTAATATGACCTAATTTTGTAAAATCCCAAGTATTTTGATTATAGTAAAGACATAATTTATTACCTAGATATAAAATAAGATCTCCCTCTTTTGTCGTAATAGTTTCATCATTACGTGGTAGTATTGTTCCTAATTCTCCTACTTTTTCAAAGTTTCCATAATCATCTAAAATAAGTATTCTTTTTTCTTTAGAAACATATTCCTTTAAAGCGTTGGCACTTGTATTATTTTCTAATTCAACCTCAAATGTATAACCATTAACTTCTAATAACATCGCTTCACTCTCCTTTTTCCCTATATTTTTTGATGAATCTGTTTATTTATAAAAAACATAAACCTCAAATAATTATTAAAATAAACCTTTTTTATTGAATTGCTTTTCCCATGTCATAAGCCTTCTTTAAAGCAGGATGGTCTTTAATCGTATTTGGACCATCAACTCCACCAGCAAAAACACTTCCAACAAAATGAGATTTAGGATAACATGCAACCCATCCTTTTAATCCATTGATAGCACGACAATCAACACCTTCTTCATTTTCAGCAGCCGTCGAAAGTAAATAAACATCTCTAAATTGATAATCTGTTTCATAAAGTGAATTTGCACGATCAATCATAACTTTCATTTGTCCTGACATTTCATAATAATAAATAGGTGTTGCCCATACGATAACATCAGCTTGTTTGATGTGTTCAGTAATACTGTTCGCATCATCTTTAATGACACACTCACCTAATTTTAAACAAGCAAGACAACCTTTACAAAAGGCAATATTTTTATCTTTTAAACTTATTTCTTCCACACTATTTCCACTTTCTCTTGCTCCTTGAATAAAAGCATCTGCTAGTTGATCAGAATTACTGTTGTATCTTAAACTTGTTTTAATCACACATATTTTTTTAGCCATTTTCCTTTTCCTCCATCATAGATTTGAATATTCATTCATTCTATGTTACATTTATCATAACATCTAAACTTGACTTTAGGTCAAGTATAAAGGAGGAACTTATATGTATTCTATTGGTGAAATCTCAAAAATGTTTCAATTACCTATTTCAACTCTTCGTTATTATGATAAAGAAGGATTATTTCCTCATTTAAAAAGAGTAAACGACGTTAGACAATTTAGTGAAAGTGAAATTGAAACTTTACGTGTTATTGATTGTTTAAAAAAATCAGGCTTAGAAATTAAAGAAATAAAGGAATATATGTCTTTATGTTCTTTAGGAAATAAAACTTTAAAACAAAGAAAAGCAATCTTTGAAAAACAAAAAGAAGAAGTTTTACAAGAAATGGAAAAACTTCAAAAAGTCCTTTCTATGCTCAATTATAAATGTTGGTATTACGATCAAGCTATTGAAAAAAATGATGAAGCTTATGTTCAAGCTCTTCCATTTAACCAATTTCCACCTCAAATCCAACAATACTATAAACATAGTCATGAGGATTGTTAGACGTGAAAAAGAAAATACTGATTACCTTATCAATTATTCTCATTCTATGTGTAGGTGGTTTTGGCTTTTATGTCAATGATTATTATCATGCACAAGAGGATGCTTTAGAAATCTTAAATCACCAAGAAGTAAAACAAGTAAATTCTAATCTTATTACTTTAACTCCTCAAAAGACTAGTGATGTGGGTATTATTTTCTATCCTGGAGCTAAAGTAGAAAATACAGCTTATCTTCCTTTACTTGAACAATTAGAAAAGAAGGGATATAACTGTTACTTAGTCAATATGCCTTTTAAAATGGCTATTTTTAATAAAAATGCTGCTAATAAAATTATTGAAAAATATCCTCATATAGAACATTGGTATGTTTGTGGTCATTCTATGGGTGGTGCGATGGCTTCTTCTTATGTTTCTAAAAACAAAGAAAAAATAGATGGCTTAATTCTTTTAGGTTCGTATATTTATGGCGATGTTTCAGATCAAGATGCACTTACCATCTATGGATCTTTAAATACAAGTGTAAAAAAGAAAATCAACTATAAAAGAAATATCGTGGTGATTCAAGGTGGCAATCATGCTAACTTTGGAAATTATGGTCATCAAAAAGGAGATGCACAGGCAACCATTTCTCGTAAAAGTCAACAAAATCAAACAATCAAAGCCATAGACAACTTTATTAAAAAAAGACTGAATTAATCTTCAGTCTTTTTCATATAGTCATTTAAATGAATACCATTTTTTAAAGCATCAATGACATGATCTTTATCAATCACATTTTCAACCTTTTCATCTAAGATTGTCCCAATAAAACGTGCATCATCATCAATAGTAAAAGGCCAATAAAAATAGAAATGATTTCCATCTTTAAATTCAAAGCGATAATCAAGAACATACCAATCTCTTGCAATTGGTGTTCCATAATTTTCATAACGATGTTTTAAAAGAAGTTCTACACTTTGAATATCTTCATATTTATATTCATTCATAAACTTATCTTCTTTTCCAAATAAAACAGCATAAAAATATTTCACATTATCCATAAAACCTTTAAAACGATAATAACGAATACGATCATTTAAAAATTCTACAGATTGACTTAATGTTTGATCTAATGGTAATCTTAACCATAATTGTGAAAATTGGAAATCAGCAGCTATAAATCCATTTGTAAGTACAAATGAAATCACTAATACTGAAAATATTCTTGTTAAAATATCTTGCTCATTTACAGCACTAAAGAATAAAACAATTAAAAATGTAGGAATAAATTTATATAAGAATTTTCTAAGTGCGAGTTTCTTTGTAAGTCTTCTTCCAAGAGATACAGTATCTGTTGTTTTTTGATAACCTAATTTATAATTCTTTGTTTCTCTTTGAATTTGTTGTAAAGCAGGTAACATTGGTAAATCTTTACTTACATACATTTCAATATTTTCTTGGACTTCTTCTAAACTTTTTATTTGTTTTTCTAGATGTATTTGATTGATTTTTAAACATTCTTTAAAATCTAGTTCATTATTTAAGATGGCTTTGACATCATCAATTGAAATATTAAGGTTTCGCAAGAATTTTACCATAATCAATTTTTGAAGATCTTCTTGGCTATAACTACGATAGCCATTGTCATCTCTTTGTGGGGTAACGATTCCTTCTTTTTCATAATAGAAGATGGTATGTTTTGAAATTCCCAATTCCTTTTCTAATTCATGTGTTTTCATAGATAACATCCCTTCCTTAACTTTATCTAACACTATAGAGTCACTTTATAGTCAAGTTTTTTATCAAATTTATTATAAATAATATTATTTATAAAAAGACTGAATTAGTTTTCAGCCTTTTTTACATAGTCATTTAAATGAATACCATTTTTCAAAGCCTCAATCACATGATCTTTATCGATCACATTTTCTACCTTTTCATCTAAGATTGTTCCAATAAAACGAGAATCATCATCTAATGTAATCGGCCAATAGAAATAGAAATGATTGCCATCTTTAAATTCAAAGCGATAGTCAAGAACATACCAATCTTTCGCAATTGGTGTTCCATAACTTTCATAACGATGTTTTAAAAGAAGTTCTACACTTTGAATATCTTCATACTTATAAAATTGCATATATTTTTCTGCTTTATTAAATAAAACACCATAATAATATTTTAAATTATTAAAATATCCATGAAATTGATAATAGCGAATTCCATCTCTTAAAAATTCTACAGATTGATTCATTGTTTGATCCAATGGCATTTTTAACCATATTTGTGAAAATTGAAATTCTGTTGCAACAAAGATATTCACAAAAAGAATCATTAATAAAATAAAGATAATGATTAATGTTGTTGGATTTTCAAAATTTTCATCAAATAGAGCAACTGTACAAATCCACAAGATAAATGATGGGGTGATTGCCGCAGGAATCTTATATAAAAATTTTCTAAGTGCAAGTTTCTTTGTAAGTCTTCTTCCAAGAGAAACAGTATCTGTTGTTTTTTGATAACCTAATTTATAATTCTTAGCTTCTCTTTGAATTTGTTGTAAAGCAGGTAACATTGGTAAATCTTTACTTACATACATTTCAATATTTTCTTGGACTTCTTCTAAACTTTTTATTTGTTTTTCTAGATGTATTTGATTGATTTTTAAACATTCTTTAAAATCTAGTTCATTATTTAAGATGGCTTTGACATCATCAATTGAAATATTAAGGTTTCGCAAGAATTTTACCATAATCAATTTTTGAAGATCTTCTTGGCTATAACTACGATAGCCATTGTCATCTCTTTGTGGGGTAACGATTCCTTCTTTTTCATAATAGAAGATGGTATGTTTTGAGATTCCTAATTCCTTTTCTAATTCGTGTGTTTTCATAGATAACACCCCTTCCTTAACTCTATCTAACACTATAGAGTTACTTTATAGTCAAGGTTTTTTATCAAATTTAGAATGAACTGTAAGAAAACCTGGTTGATTTTTGTTTTCTTGGACATAAATCCAATGATTTTTTAAATAACCATTAATGATTTCTAAAATCTTATCTGTAGGATAACTTTTACCTTCTTGTCTAAGTTCTAAACCACAGCATGTACATCCTCCAACACCATGAATTGAATATTCTATATTATTTTCTTTAAGTAATTGATTGATTTCTAGAATCATATTAAAGTGTACAACATTATTCATAAAACCACCCCTTTACTTTATTATAAACAAAAAGGAAGCACAACGCCTCCTTTTATAAACACATTTTATAAATATTTAAACAATCTTCTTGAGTTAATGGTCGATAAGCTCTTGGTAAAGAATCTTGACCATAACATGCTTTTACTTTTAATTCATCAAATTTTTCATCTGTAATATTCATTTCACTAAGTGTTGTAGGTAAATGAAGTTCATCTTTAATGAAGTTTTGTAAAGCTTCAATTCCAGCTTTTGCATTATCTTTATCATTACCTTGATCTTGAATACCCATCACATTTAAACCAAAACGAGCAAAGTCTCCAGCCACAGTTTCATCTTTATTTAGTAAATAAGTCATCCATTTAGGAGTAATGATTGCAAGAGCTAAACCATGAGTCATATCATAAGTTGATGAGAATTGTTCAAGAGCATGAAGTTGTGCTTGAGTTTTATATCCTGATGTACAGAAACTATTTAAAGCCCATGAAGCAGCCCATAACATTGTTGCTCTAGCTGAATAGTTTTCAGGTTCTTCAACAGCAATTGGTAATTGTTGGCGAACTGTTCTTAATAATGTTTCTACAACATTAAATTGTAAAGGATATTTATCGCTATTTACAAAATAGTTCATATCAAATAAGTGAGCCATGATATCAAATCCACCACATGCTGTTTGTTTAGGTGAAACACTAAATGTATTTGTAGGATCTAGAAAAGATGCTCTTGGTCTTAAGATATCTCCATTAATTCCACTTTTTACACCTTTTTCTACATTAGCAATCACGCATGATTTATCCATTTCACTTCCAGTAGAAGCAATTGTAGGCATAGCAAGTACAGGTAAAGCATCATGCCAAGCAACTTTCTTTTCTACTAAATCCCAAATATTATCTGTATCTGCAAGAGTTAAAGCAGCAATCGCTTTAGAAGCATCAATTGTTGATCCTCCACCAATTCCAAGAACAGCTGTAATATTGTTTTCTTTACAAAGCTTTGCTCCTTTATTGACAGTTGTATGTCTTGGATTTGGTTCTACACCAGCAAGTTCATAAACTTCTACATGATTATCTTTTAATTCTTTCATGACTTTGTCATAAAGTCCAATTTTTTTGATTGATCCGCCACCATAAACAACAAGGACGCTCTTTCCATATTTTAAAACTTCTTCATGTAAATGACCTAATTGGTCTTTACCAAAATAAACTTTTGTTGTGTTTTGAAATTGAAAATCATTCATTTTATTTTCCTCCTGAAATTTATGGTAGTGTCAAAAATCTATATTAAATAGCGTAAATACACTACCCTCCAATTTATCTATATAAACAGTAAAATGATTACTGAGTATATCTTAGTAATCATCTTTTTTTCGTTTTATACTAAAAAAGATGAAATTCCTATGTTATACTTTTTTGCGCTAACAATAATCTAACGAAAGGATATTTCATCATGCAAAGTATAACACATTTAATTGATTCTATTGAATCTTTTTCTAAACAAAATTTTAAATTCTCTCAATATTTTCAGCCTCTGAACATCTTAAACAGGATTTCTGACTCTATTTCTGATCATTTGAACAATATTGATTTTATCTATCATCTTGATGAGGCCTCTAAACATATTGACTGGCTCAACAGGTTCTTTGAAGACAATATCAATCCTGTTACAAAAAAAGAAATCTCTCATCTTAAATCTTCTAAAAACAAAGATGTCCAAATCCCCTATGCTGATTTCAAGGTCGATGAACCTCCTCTATTCAAAAATGAACTGGTTGAACAGCTTTCTTTTGAAGACATCATCAACAAAAAGAATATTGGTCCTATCAGGCGAAGAAATCCTGAATCTTTTGCATTTGACGGTGTATGCCCTTATTGTGGTGCTCCTAAAGAATATATTTATGACAATAATAAAGGCAAAGGTCAATATCAATGCAAGGCTTGCAAGAATACTTTTACCGTTAAAACGACTATCAAAGATGAGATTGGTATCTACTGTCCTCACTGCAAACGTAAGCTTGTTTTACATCATGATCGCAATGGCTATTTTGTTTACGTCTGCATGAATCAGGACTGTTCCTATTACAAACATAATAAAGAAGTTTTAGACAGTGATGACAGGGATTCTCTTATTACCTCCAGTAATCAGTATCGTCTTAGATATCACTATCGCGAATTCAAATTTGATATGAAATCTCTTAAAAAGGTATCTCAGTCTTTAAATACAGGATTTAATATTTCCAGAATCCATTTTGATCATAAAGTCCTTGGTCTTATTTTGACGTATTACGTCAATTATGGTCTTGGTGCCAGAAAAACTGCTCTCATCATGAAACAAATTCATGGTGTGCGTATTTCTCACCAGACCGTCATCAACTATGCCAATGGTGTATCATCTCTTGTAAAAGATATGGTTGATCATTATCCTTATAAGATTGGTTCACTTCTTGCAGGGGATGAAACTTACATCAAAGTCAGGGGTAAAAATCAGTATGTTTTCTTTTGGTCAGATCCTCATTCCAAAATTATTACATCCCATACGATTTATCCAACTCGTGATACTGAATGTGCCTGTAGATCCATCTATGACTGTTTGAAACATTACAATGGTAATATTCCTGAAAACCTTACTCTTATTACAGATGGCAACCCCATCTATAATGCCACTCAGGTCTTTTTTGATATCAATGATATCAAGTTTGATCTTCATCAAGTCATCGGTGTTAAAAATAAAGATGAGACATCTAAAAAATATAGACCTTTCAAGCAGATTGAAGAAAGGCTCAATCGTACATATAAGCAGAATTATTATGGAACTAATGGTTATGACAAAATCGAAGGTGCCAACAGCTACATGATTCTTTTTGTATGCTTTTTTAACTTTCTAAGACCACATTCATCATTAGGATTTAAAACACCCGTCACAGGATTATTTGATAATGATATGCTTATGCCTGATCAATGGCTTAAACTTATTGAAATATCACATCATTATCATCCGACAAATACAGCCAACTGATCATTTCTCTAAGATATGTTCCTAGAGACGATACCCTCATTGCGCCTTTTTCAGGCTTTTTTTATTGTCTTTTATAATCCGTTGGTTTAGAAAATTCCGAAATATTCAGTTTTATAACTTTTTGGATGATTTCACATCGTTCATTGAGTCCTGAAACCTATGATTTTATATAGTTTTCATAAACTTTAGACTCTACCAAATTTATTTACTACGTATCACTTTTGCTGGATTACCAGCGACAATCATATTGTCTTCAACATCTTTTGTCACCACTGAACCACTACCAACGATAGCTCCTTTACCAATAGTTACTCCTGGTAAAATTGTTGCATTAGCTCCTATCCAAGCATTTTCTTTGATGATCACTGGTTTACAAAGAAGTACTTGTAAATCATTGAAATCATGATTTACAGTCAACAAAGAAACATGAGGTCCAATCATAACTCCCTCTTCTAATATGATACCACCTGCAGCCATACAAGTTAAATCATGATTCACAAAAACTTTTTCACTGATTTCCATTTGGCAAGCATAGTCCACTTGAAAAGGTGGTGTTATAAAGGAAGTTTTAGGTAATCTTCCTTTATAAAGTTCATTTTCTAATTTATAGATTTCTTCTTTATCAGGAAATGTATGATTGATTTTAAAGCATTGTTTTCTACAAAAATCCATTTCCTTATGAGCAACACCATGATAATCCTTTTCATTGATCATATGCACAGGTTGTCCACTTTTTAATTTTGTAAAAATATCACTCATCTTTATTCCTCAGGTTTTAATGGTCCATAGTAATAAGATGCTGTTGCTCCACCATCCATTAAGAAAGTAGATCCAGTAATAAAGGCTCCCTTATCACTCATTAATAATTCAGCAACATTTGCGACTTCATCAGCAGTTCCTGGTCTACCAGCTGGACATTTTGCGAACATATTTTTATAGAAATCTCCTCTTGGTCCATTGAATTCATCAATAGCAAGTGGTGTAACAATAATACCTGGAGCAATAGCGTTGATTCTTGCTCCACGTTTTCCCCATTTTACAGATTCTGCCATCACACGTTTTTCATTACATCTTTTTGCGATTTGATAAGCATGTAATGTATCTTTGATATTTTCTGGTTGTAAGATTTCTAAGTCTAATAATTCTTCTGTTGGTGTACAAGCAAGTTGTTCATCTTCTAAAGCTGTAAGTTGTTTCATACGGAAACCTGATTGACTTGAGATTGTGACACCAACACCACCTTCTTCAATAACTTTTCCTACTTCTTCTAATAAAACAGCTGTTCCATAAAGATCGACTTTTAAAATAGCTTCAATTGGTGCTTGTGAAGGTGAAACCCCTGCACCATTGACAAGCATTTTGATTTTTCCAAAGCTTTTAGCTGTTTCAATCATTTTTAAAATATCTTCTCTACTTGATAAATCAACTTCCATGATTTCAACATCAAATCCTGCATCTACCATTGTTTTTTGAATACTTTTTGCGTTTTCAATATTTTTATCACCTAAAATAATTTTTTTACCGGCACCCATTCTTCTAGCAATAGCCATACTAATTTGACCAGCACCAACCACAATCATAACTTCTTTCATTATTCATTACCTGCCTTTTCTATACAATCAATTGCATTTAAACTTCTTGGATATCCTACAAAAGGAACATTTTGAGAAACAACTTTAATTAAGAAATCTTGATCATTTCCTAAACGAATATTAGCTTTTGCATGGGCAATCGCTTGTGGTTCACATCCACCTTGTGCATATAGGAAACAAAAAGTAATCATTTCTCTTTGTTTATAATCTAAACCACCTCTTGTATAGTAATCTCCAAAACAGTTATCAGTTAACCATTTACGAATATGCACTGTTTTAGGATCTCCACTTGTTGCATATCCTTTCATTCCTTCACCAAAAATAGCTACTTGAGCTTGTTCTCCTTTTTCTAAACGATTAGGATTAGGATCATTTTGATTTTCTAAAGGAAGCTTTAAACCTAAAGTGTCTTCAATAAAACTATTCACTGCTTTTAAGAAAGGAAAAACTCTACCTATTCCTAAATAAGCTACAGCTTGATAAACAATTTCTTTCATTTCAACAGGAGTAACTCCAAAATTATAAGCTGCTTTCAACATTCCTTTAAATTCATCAATTCCTTGACATCCTAATAAAACTGCAAGAATTGAAATAAATCTTGTTTTATCATCTAAATCATCTTGATTAACAACTTCATCAAAAGCGAAGTTATCAAAAGCTTCAATAAATTCAGGATCAGTTCTTAAAAAATCTGAAACATATCCTGGAAACATTTTTTCGTGGTAATTTTTAGCGTTATCTGTCATCTTATTTTCCTCCTAACCATCTTTCTAATTGTTGTCTACATCCATCGACATGACTTCCATGAATACTTAATCCTTTATGAACGATACTGTTTGGACAAAGTTTTTTGATATCACTTTCACTTCTTCCCATACCGCTTCCTTCGTGTGAACAAATTGGATAAATATGTTTATTTGTGAAATCATAACTTTCTAAAAATGTCATAACAATCGTTGGCATTGTTGACCACCAGTTTGGATATCCTAAATAAATCGTATCGTATTCATCAATGCTTTCTAATGGATCTAATATTTGTGGACGGGCATTGTTTTTAAGCTCATCACTTGCACGTGATGTACATTCATGATAATCAAATGGATAAGCATCTACTTCTTTGATTTCATAAATATTTGCATCAATCATTGTAGATAATGTTTCTGCAATCACTTTAACATTTCCTTTTTCTAAATTAACAATATTTCCCGAGAAATAATTTTCTTTATTATGTGAAAAATAAACAATTAAACTTTTACTCATTGATTTTTATCTCCTTTGCCATGTTATATGCTTTTTCTATTGCATCTGTTTTTTCAATATCATCTTTATTTCCTGTTTGAAAACCTAAAACATAATCAACAAAGCGATTACCTCCAACTCTTAAACAATCAATATACTTTTGGAAAGTATCTTTAATAATTCTAAAATAACTTTCTTCAGGAGCTAATCCCGTAGTAAGTAAATAGAAATCTTTGTCATGAATTGTTTTTTCAATCGCAAATGTACGATCAATTAATAACTTCATTGAACCATTAAATGTGTAAAAATACACCGGTGAAGCAAAGACGATTATTTTTGCTTCTAACATCTTTGAATAAATTTCTTGCATGTCATCTTTTTGAATACATTCTTTTGTTTTTTGACATACATTACATCCTAAACATGATTTAATATTTTGATAGTTAACGTAGACCTTTTCTGTGGTATACCCATTTTCTTCAGCACCTCTTATAAAGGCATTTGCTAAACGATCAGTATTACCGTTTTTTCGAGGACTACTCATTAATACAAGAACTTGTGCCATATTGCTCTCTCCTTTTTCCACCTATATAATAAAAAAAATTAGGAATTGAAACAATTTCAATTCCTAATCATCTTCATAAGTTTTACTTATTTAAAAGTTCTTTATACATCTTCACAAATTCTTCAATATAATAATTCGTATTTTCTTTAGACCAACAAGCAAAATAATTTCTTTGAATTGGTTTTCCTTTATAATGTAAAGCTATTCTTTCAATACCTTCCATTGTCTTTGGTAAATGACCTATTTGATCAATTGGTAAATATCCTCTTTGACTCGCTACCATTAAACGTGCTTGTTCTAATGAATCTGCATATAAAAATCTTCTTGAAAGATTGAGCGATTTTTCATAGAACTCTCTTTCTGAATCTTCTTTATCTTTAGAAACAATAAGAATACAAGACATATTTTTTAAATCATCGGTTGTAAGAACTTCTTTTTTAGAAAGTGGATTCATTGATGATATCTCTACAAAACATTCACTATGTTTTAATTCATAATTATAATAATCTTCATTAAACGTTCTTCTTTGTTCACTGATTTTAACATCAATATGATGTTGTACAAGAAGTTCAAATAATTCTTCATGCGTTCCACTTACTACTGAAATATTAACTTCAGGATAAATACGATTGAATTCAACAATAGCTTGATGAAGCTCACTCGTACTAAAGTTTTTAGGATAACCAATAGTTAAATTCAATTCTTGATCTTCTCCACGACGAATTGTTTCTTCTTTAAAATCTTCAATCTCATCTAAAATTACTTTTCCATGACGATAAAAATATTCACCAGCTGGTGTCAATGAAAATTGTCGTTTGTTTCTTTCAAATAAACGAATTCCTAATTCTTTTTCTAATGCTTTAATCTGTTGAGAAATAGCAGATTGAGAAATAAAACATTGTTCTGCTGCTTCTGTAAAACTATGACAATCCACAACAGTGATAAAATATTTCATTTGTTTAAGCAACATGGTCTTCACCTCTTTTTTATTTTACCTTATTTTATTCATTCTTTGTATCAAAATTTGTTATAATTTGTATAAATAGAGGGAGTGAAAAAATGAAAAAGAAAATAATAAGTCTATTGATTGTTGGTGTCATGGCATTGAATTTAACAGGGTGTGCGATGTTTGAATCCAAAATCAATGATATTAAAGGCAATCTTGTAGGAAACGGTTATACCATTGATACCTTTGATAACTATGGAAAAAGAGTGATGACAACTACAGGAGATAAAATCAATATTCAAGGAAATCCAGTAGAAACAACTTCTTATGATAGTGATGGAAGTATTATTACGGGTTATGAATTATCTTCTGTTATTACCATTACTATTGATGGTCAAGAAATTGAATCTTGTGGGGATACTTGTATCTTTACTCAAAAAGGATTAAAACCCAATGTTGATTTTACACAAGAAGATATTGAAAGTAATGATAATGGAAAGCTTTCAAATAATACATATATCGCTAATATTATTAATAAGTATAAAAATAAATTTGGTAAATCAAGAGTTGTTGTCATCAAATCTCAATTAGGTCAACCAATTACGGCTTATTCAGGAGATGAAGTTTATTGGACTGTTCCTAAAAAATTACCTAAAATGACAAAATTAATGATTGATGGTAAAGCTCTTTATATTCACCGTGCAAATTATCAAATTATTGATACATCGTTATTAAACTAAAAGAACAGGAGCTGTTCTTTTTTTGTTGACTTTTATTTATTATCGTGATAATTTATTCTCATATACAGGAGGTGCTTCTATGAAATCGCTCATTAAATATGAAAAAAATATCAATGATTTATTGAAACGTTATGGTGTGAAATTTGGTATTTATAAAGATAATCAATTCAAAGAACAATTTTTCCCATTTGATACTATTCCACGTATTATTTCTAAAGATGAATTCACTTATTTAGAAAAAGGATTAATTCAAAGAGTTGATGCTTTAAATGCTTTTTTAAAAGATATTTATAGTGGAGAATATAAGATTATCCATGATGGTATTATCCCAGAAGAATTCATTTTTATTGCGAAAGGTTATCTTCCTGAATGTCATAAAATTATACCACCCAAAGGCATTTTTAGTCACATTTCAGGAATAGATCTTGTTCAAGGAAAAAATAAGGAATGGTATATTCTTGAAGATAACTTACGCATTCCCTCTGGTGCAAGTTATCCTATGATTGCTAGAGAACTCACACGTAGAGCATCTCCTATGACATATATTCATCATCATGTACTAGATAATAGAAATTATGGTACTTTATTAAAAGAAACAATGGATTATGTTAACTGTGGGGGTATTAATTGCATTCTAACACCTGGAAGATTTAATTCTGCTTATTTTGAACATAGTTATTTAGCTGAAAAAACAGGTGCTATTTTGGCTACTTATAATGAACTTATTGTTGATAATAACTATCTTTATTATAAAAATTCAGTTGGTAAAAAAGTTAAAGTGGGTTGTTTATATCGAAGAATATCGGATGAATATTTGGATCCTATGACCTTTTTACCAGAATCTTTAATTGGTGTGCCTAATTTGATGTCTGTTTATCGAGCAGGAAATGTCGCTATTATGAATGCTCCAGGTAATGGCGTCGCTGATGATAAAGGAATTTATTACTTTGTACCAAAAATGATTGAATATTATTTGAAAGAAAAGCCTATTTTAAAAAATGCTCCGACATATCTACCTTATTTTAAAGAAGACAGGGATTATATTTTAAAAAATATTAAATCTTTAGTTATTAAAGATGTTGCTGAAGCTGGAGGATATGGTGTTGTTTTTGGTAAAGATTTAGATGAAAATAAATTAAATGAACTAATTGAACTTATAAAAAAAGAGCCAAGAAGATGGATTGGACAAGAAATTATTGATTTTATTGATTTGGATATTCATGATCAAAATCAAACAGTTAAACGAAAAGCTGATTTACGTGCTTTTGTCTTAAGTGGGAAAACAACTAAAGTATGGTGTTCAGGATTGACACGTTTTTCAAGAGAGCCTGATTCTTTTGTTGTTAATTCATCTCAGGGAGGAGGATTTAAAGACACATGGGTGCTATCACAATAGAAAAAGCCAATAATCTTTTTTGGCTAGGACGTTATATTGAAAGAGTTTATACAACAACGCTTCATTATATGCATATTTTTGATTGTATGCTTGATAAGGAGCCTACACTTTATATTGATTATTGTCATCAATTAGAAATTCCTAATATTTATTTAAATGATGCACATTTTTTGATGTCTTATCTTTATGATATTGATAATCCTGACAGTATTGCTAGTAATTTAAAACGAGCTTATGATAATGCTATTGTTTTAAGAGATGAGATTTCTTCAAAGGTTTTATCTTATATTCAAATGGGCGTGAATTTATTTGAAGAGATGAGTGAATCAGATGCACCTGTTTTATTGTTACAAAATGTAATTGATGATTTACTTGCTTTTAGAGGAAGTATGTATGAATTTATAGATGATGAAACAGCACTAGATATTATTAAACTTGGTGAATATGTAGAACGAATCGATTTATATTTAAGACTTCATTATTCTCAAAAGCTGGTTGATACCCTTAAAAATAAGCTTTTAGATGTATCGAATAAACTTTATAATGAAACAATTCTTTTAAATCAATTAAATTTAGAATCAATTGATGATTCTAATCTAATAGAATTTATTTATTCGATTAATTACGCATTTGTATACTAAATGAAAACTTTAGAATTTGAATATCATTATAAAATAGAATTTGATAACGAAGTTGATCAACATCAGTTTCAATTACGCTGTATTCCTCGTGATGGAACTCACCAAAAAGTCCTAGATATTCATTATGAAATCACACCATCAACAAAAGTAACACGCATCAATGATGGTTTTGGAAATCCTACCTATGTAGGAAGCTGTATAGAACCTCATCCTATTTTTGAATTTCATGTAAATGGTAAAATGATAACAAGTAATATTCCATTAAATAATTCCCATACATGTTATCCAATTTATAAATACTTTACTCAACTTACAAAGCCAAGTGCAGAAATAAAAGAATTTGCAAAAAACAATAAATTAGATACTGATGAAAAAACAGCATGGAATTTGATGCATAAAATTTATGAACATATGCACTATGTTCCTGGTTCAACCAACAATACAACAACTGCAGCAAATGCTTTTCAATTAAAAAATGGAGTCTGTCAAGATTATGCTCATATTCTTATTAGTGCATTAAGATACTTACATATTCCTGCACGTTATGTTGCTGGAATGATGATAGGTGAAGGGGCAACACATGCTTGGGTAGATGCCTATGTAAAAGATCATTTTATTCATTTAGATCCTACAAATAATTGTGAAGCAGATGAAAAATATATTAAACTTTCTCATGGAAGAGATTTTAATGATTGTATTTTAGATAAAGGATTATTTAATTCCAACGGTCAATGTCATCAAAAGATGGAAATTCATGTAAAAGTAAACGAAGTATAAAAGACGGGTTCCCCCGTCTTTTACATTGTAAATAAACTTAAAATATCTTCTTTTGACATTTGTGATAAACCACCACTATTGTTTTCAACAAACATATCAGCGAGTTCTTTTTTACGTTTTTGTAGTTCAATGATTTTTTCTTCAACACTATCTTTCATCACAAGATTAAAGACTTGAACATTGTTTTCTTGACCAATACGATAAGCACGGTCTGTTGCTTGATTTTGCGCAGAGACATTCCACCATGGGTCAAAATGAATAACTGCTTCAGCAGATGTTAAATTCAAACCAGTTCCCCCTGCTTTAAGAGAAATTAAGAAAAGTGTTGTATCATCTTTTTGGAATCTTGAAACAAGCTCTCTTCTATCTTCTTTATTGGTGCTTCCTGTAAGCATATAATACGTAATTCCTGCTTTTTGACATTCTTCAGCAATTAAATTTAATACAGATGTAAATGATGAAAATAACAAAACTTTTTGTTTATTTTCTTGCATTGTTTTAATAAGTTCCATACAAGCTTTTAATTTAGAAGAAGGTTGATCAATATTATCATATACAAGGCGTGGTTCAAGACAAAGTTGTCTTAGTCTTGTAAGCATTTTTAAAATTTGCATCTTATCTGAACCTTCAATGTCATAAAGTTGTTGTAATTCTTCATTGACCTTAGCAAGATTAGCTACATAAATTTTTTCTTCTTCATCATTAAATGGAAGAATGATATTTTGTTCTATTTTATCAGGTAATTCTTTTAAAACTTCTTTTTTATTTCTTCTTAAAATAAATGGTGTGACTAGTTTTTTTAGTTGTTTTGTTTTTTCTTCATCATTATTTTTAACAATGTCATTTTCATATTGTTTTTGGAAATAGTGATAATTAAATAAATATTGTGGCATCAAGAAATCAAAGATTGACCATAACTCTGCTAAACTATTTTCAATCGGTGTACCCGTTAAAGCCAATTTATGTCTAGCTTTTAATGTTTTAACTGATTGAGCATTTTTAGTCTTTTGATTTTTAATATATTGTGCTTCATCCAAAATCACATATTCAAATTCTATCCCTTGGTATAATTCAAAATCTCTTCGCATATAATCATAAGAAGTTACATATAATCCTTGTTTAATTTTTTTAATTAATTCACTTCTTATTTGTATATTTCCTGTAATACAGGTAACTGGTAATTTCTTAGAAAATTTATGGACTTCATCTTCCCAGTTATAAATAAGTGAAGAAGGGCAGACAACCAAACTTGGTCTTTTTGTTTCTAATGAATCTAATAAAGTAATAATTTGTAATGTCTTTCCTAGTCCCATATCATCAGCAAGTATGCCATTAAACCCATAATCTTTTAAAGTATGAAGCCATACATATCCTTCTTTTTGATAATCTCTTAAAATATTTTCATAATCTCTAGAAAGAGGATATTCTTTTTGAGTAGCTGATTTAAAACGATCCAATGTTTCAATAAAAGATTCTTCTCTATCTAGTTCAACATATTCAAAATCATTTTCTTCATCAATAGCCAACATTCTTTGTTTATTCATAGAAAATTCACCATCATCAATGTCTTTGACATCAATATGATAATCATCCATAAATTGACTTAATTCTTCTAAATCAGGTGAATCTAAATAAAGAAGTTCCCCATTTTTTAAACGATAGAATTTCTTTTTACGACGATATTGATTTAAAACCTCTTGTAGTTCTTTCTTTGGTATTTCATGAGATGAAATATCAAATTTTAAAAGATCATGTTCAATACTAACGCCTACACGTAAATTATAAGAAATCTTCTTTCCTATTCTTTTTAATGCTTCAGATACATAAACATCCCCATATTGTTTTAAATAATCTAAACCTTCAAAAATAAATTCATACGTTGTTTGACTATTCGTATCAAAATACGCACGATGTTTTTGCATGTCAATTGATGAAGCATAACGTTCGATATATTTTTCTACCAAATCTTGTTGATAAGTTGTCATCAACTGATCATTAAATCCATAGACTCTATTTTGATTTTCATCAACATAAACTGGTTGGAAATAAATTGTTTGATGATCATCAATATCTCCATAGATTTTAATTTCATCATAAGTTGGTATTTCTTCTTGACTTTGATCAAATACTTCAAAATACGAAAGAATTGGTAATAAGACATACTTATAAAAATCATGATATTGTTCCTCTAAGATAACCAATTGTCCATCACTATCCATAATACCGTTTAAAAAACGAGAAACAGTGCCTTCCTCATCAAAAGTTATACGTTCCATATAAAACTTTCCATTATTCATACCATAACAATAACCATGCTTACTTCCAACATAGACAGGCTTGTCAGTACCTACTTTAACAACATAATAATCTTCTTCTTTTATAATATGCATATCCATCTTAGATTCTAATTCACTAAAAGAACTATCATCCTTATTAGCATCATAAAATTCATCAAATACACGTGTATCTATTATCATATTTCTTTTGATTGGTTCATAATAATAACGATATTCTTCTATATCTTGATTACGTAATTCAATTGCTTTTTTCATTAAACTAATTTGTTTTAAAGCATTTTCAGTAAAATTCTTTTCACTGTGAACAAATTCTAATGCTTTACCATACTTATAGTTTTCTTGATTATTGATACGTTCGATGAAATCTGTAATATTTTTTAATACATATTTCTTTTCATTTCCTATTTTATACTCTACGTTGATTTCATTTTCATTAAGGTAGATAGTAGGTGTTAAATCATATTGTTCATTATTAATAGAAAGTTGTAAATCTGTTTGATATTGACTTTTACTAAGATCAATGAGACGTGAGGATGTTTGTGCCAATTGTCTAAGTTGTGCTTTTCTTCTTTGTCTTTGATTTTCTTTTTCAATCTCTTTCATCTTTTCTAATTTTTCACTTTGATAATCAAAAGGAAAATCATTGATTTCTAATTCATTAAGTTTCATAATAACAGCCCCTAAATGACCACACATTGACTCCTCATCATTAAAAGGACATGAACAAGTATAAGAAACCACTTGATTATCTTTAATATCTAATGAACATTTTTGTGGATGATTAAAAACTGAAACCACTGCATCTATATGATATGTATCATCATTTATTGTAATGTGCATACTTTCAACATTATCATAATGATGATATTTTCTAGCAATCTCTAAGTTATTTTTACTTTTTACAACATCTAAATTAATATTGAATTTCAATTTCATCACCTTCTTCTAAACATTCATCTAATATTTCATGTATTTTCTTTCTTCTAGGAAATTCTTTCTTAATCATATCAACAAACTCTATTTTTGACATTCTATCTAAATCAAGAAATAATTCATAAATATGATCTTTTAGATAATAATTTCTAGTTCCCTGTCTTATATACTCTTTTATATATTCTACATAAAACATTAAATACATTTCTAAACTATACTCTCTAATCATCTCTTTTGTTGGCTCAAAGAGTTCCAAATCAAATTTTTGAAGTAAAACATAAATTAAATATTTTGCTTCATTCTTTCGTTTAAACATTAAACCTATTTCATAATCGCTATAAAAACGTCGTATTTCGTTTATAAAATTTGTAACATAGTTTTCAAATTTTACCCCATAAAATTGTTTTAAATCATCATAATACAATGGTATATTAGATGAATTATAATAACTTAAATTTGAACACATATAATTTAAATAAGCATCTTCATTTTCAGGAATAAGTAAGGAATCCAATTTTGCCTTAGTTTCTTTTTTTCTAATATTTTGTTCATGATTTTTATAATATGAACGCGCTTTGTCCACTTGTTGACGATCCACATAATAACGGATCATTTCTATAATATAATCTTCATTGTTATTATAAATTTGAATATCATCTAGATATTTTTTCATATCTAAATGATGATCATTGATAATTTTAAAATATGTATTTAATAAATCAGGTTTTCTATTATTTAAAAGCATGTCTTTAATAATATCTATTTGGTCTTCAACATCTAACAAATAAATAACAGACATCATATAACTAAAAACATTTTCATATCTTTGATATTTCATATTTTCTTTTAGCCATTGAACTGTTAATTCTTTACTATGTTCACTCGTTAATAACTTACAATACCCTTGAAACATGATATGAAGTATTTCATGACGATAATCTTTAGGATAATTAGAACTTAAGAATTCATCAATGACTTTTTGATAATTCGTAATATGAAAATTCCCTTGTTTATTTAATTGCATCATATGTTTTAAATACTTTTTAAATTCTTGATTAAATTCACGTTTTATTGTATAACTCGTACGCGATCTTCTACGAATATCTTTTAATAAAGAATTAATATCGAAGTATTGTTGTTCATCTTTAGGAAGACGCTCTTCGATTGCAAAATAAAGTGCTGCTTCATGTTTACAATGTTTTCCTTCTATCGCATAAGGACAATCACACGTAGCAGACATGACATCATAATGTTCATCTAAAGTGATTTTAGTATGATAAGCTTCATTTCCTAAAATAATTCCGGTATAGGTTTGGTTATCATATTGATTGACAGAAAAAACTCTATTTTGTTCAAAATAAGCTTTTCCTCTATTTAATATAGTCTCTGTAAAAAATGCTTTCATAGGCTTCCTCTTTTCGTATTTACTCCATTATATCAAGAAAGAAAAAAAGCACAAAACTTAATTTGTGCCTAAAATATATTGATTGATTACTTCTGCAATAGCTCCTTGATTATTTGTTGCCTTAGTGATAATATCACATTCTTTTTTCATTTCTTCAACTGTATTTTGTACACCTACACCTAGACCCGCTACTTTGATCATTGATAAATCATTAAAGTTATCACCAATTGCAATTGTATCTTTTATATCTACCCCTAACAATTCTGCAAGTTTCTTTAAACCTTGTCCCTTATTGACCCCTTGATGATTAAATTCAATATAACGATTAGATGAATAACTGACATCTACGTCACCTGTTATCTCTTTTAAATCATTTTCAATTTTCTTTAAATACTGATAATCTGTATTCATATATAAGACTTTTACAATTTCTTGTCCCTTTAAAAAATCAATATTATCATCAAAGATTTCAGTAACTTCCATTCTACCTGCTAAATAATCTTTTTCTTCTTGAACATATTTATAAGCATAAACCATATCTTTTGTATAAACGTGAATACAAACATCATAACTTAAACCTCTTTTATAAAGCTCACTGGCTTTTTCAAAAGAAATTCCTTCAAAATGAAGTAACTTACTTCCTTTATTTTCAGTAATAGCTCCACCATTATAAGAAATCACATATTCATTTTCTAAATCATACAACCCTAAATCTTTGAGTGTTCCACCAACTGTATTAAAGCCTCTTCCAGTTGCTGGAACAAATTTAACCCCTAACTCTTTAGCTTTTTGAATGGCTTCAATATTCTCTTTAGAAATAGTACGATCATCACTTAACAATGTTTCATCTAAATCACACGCTATAATTTTATACATATTATCCCTCTTTTCTTACTTTTATCTTATCAAAAAAAGAATTTATATTTACACAACTTTCATGATATGAAAGAAAATAGAATCAGACAAAATCTGATTCTATTTTAATGAGCTTTTTATCATTGGCTTATCATCTGTATTTTCCATAACAAAGAAAGTATACATATGATAAGGACATTCCTTTAATCCAAATAACATTGCATAGATGTTTTCATCTTCTGTTTCTACTTCTTTATACGCATCTAAATATTTTTTATAACCGAGTAAGTTTTCTAAATCATGATAGATTTCTATACTATATCTTTCATCTACAAATTTATGTTCTTGTTTGAGTTTGTTTTGCATATCTTTTAGATAAGCTTTTTCCCATTGAACCACCTTATCAAAATCCGCTTCTATCCATTTTCTAATAACTTCATTTTCTACAATATGATCTATTTCTAAACGATAAAGCATTTGGAATAATTGATCTTCAACAAGATTATTTGTATAAGTTTTATTAAAATGAATATTGAGTTCTCCATCAACATCCTCTAATATAACTTCTCCTTGTTTTTCCCATTTTTTTAAACATGCATAAATAAGAATAAATTCATCTTGAGGAAGTTCATTTATTAATGAAAGTAAATAGGTTGTATATTGTAAATCTTGTGGTTGTTTATTATTGGGTTTTATTTTTTTATAGTTGATTGCATGTTTTTTATGATCTTGATAGGAGATATTTGGAAAATGGGTTTTAGGTCTTTTTTGATAAAAGTAATAAAGAACAATAAGAATCATTGCGAAAACAAAAAGTAATTCCATAAGATTTCCTCCTTTATCTTATTGTATCAAAAAATGGAGGAAACCTCCATTTTTACTTAATTCTTACAAATCGATCCTTAATATCTTTAACCGTTACACCTTGTGTAACTGCTGCATTTTCATCACTATACTGTGATATAGTACTATCCTCATCTATTTGATCTTTATAACTAATAACAAAATAGATATCTTTTTCACCATTATTGATCACTAAATAACATTCCTTTTCTTTATCAAACATATGCGTAATATCCACTACCTTATTTTGATAATAGAATAAATATTTATCCTCTTTTTCGTTATAAACAATTTCACTATCATCATTCATACTTTCTGCAAGTTCATCACCATTCATTGGTTCTATTCCTGTAAGTGTTCCTTTAAATCCCATGTTTATACCCATATCAACTACATTACCGTCCTCATCTGTTGTATAGAAATGATAAGCATTTTTATCTTCTTCCTTATATTGAACGTTTCTTTTTTCTCCTCGAAACCATACTTCTAATTTACTTTGAATACCTCCTACATCAAAAGCATAAGCTACAGTAAAGGTAGAAAGTAATACGATGAATGAAGTCATAATGGTTACAAGAGATTTAGGAATTCTTTTTTGACTTAAATTAACTTCTTTTTGATAGTGAACATGTTTAAATGCTTGTTTATACGCTTCTTTATTCTTCATCGTTCCAGTTCTCCTTAAGTTGTTCTTTTAATAATTTTCTTGCTCTAGAAAGTCTTACTTTGACATTTCCTTCATTTAATTTTAATTGTTGAGCAATTTCTCTAATTGAATAATCTTCATAATAATACAAATGAATAACAATACTATACTTTGATGGCAAAGCCATCACTGCTTGAAATAATTCTTCATCCTGTGATCTATCAAATGGAATCGTTGCCATATAATCTTCCATAGATATTTGTTTTCTTTTCCAAAACTTTCTTTGAATATCTTTAGCTTTATTAATTGCTACTTTATATAACCAAGATTCTATATGTTCCTTTGATTCAAAATCTTTTTTATATGTATGATATCTAAGAAAAGTTTCTTGAACAACATCCTCAGCATCATCAGGATTTTTTAACATCGTTAATCCTATCGCAAAAATACGATCTTTATATGTTGCAATCACTTGTTCTGTATCTATCTTCATAACTGCCTCCTCAAGAGCTCTTTCACTTATAATACGTTTTATATAGAAAAAAGGTAACAAAAAGTCTATGTATTTCTACATAAACTTTTTATTACTTATTCATCTCTATGATAAAATGAACTTCTTCGTCTTGTACAACTTTACAAGTATAGTTGTGTAAATCTAAAATATTTCTAACAATCGCTAATCCCATTCCTGTAGAATGTGTATCATTTCTGGATACATCTGCTTTATAGAGAGGTTCAAATATATGATTAATATCTTTATTTTCTATTTTTGATCCATCGTTACTTATAATTATTTTTTCTTGTCTATAAACAATATTTATTTTTTTATTTGCATATTTAAAAGCATTGTTGATTAGATTATCGAAGACAATCATCATCAATTGTTGATCACATGAAATATTGATTTTAGGATCAATATCAATCGTAATGATTTTTGATTCTAAATCATAATGTTTTAATACTTCTTCAATCATTGGCGAAAGATTATAATTTTGTTTATGCAACTGATAAGACTTTGTCGTTCTTGTATATATCAACATTTGATTTAAAAGATTATTCATATGCTTAGATTCATCTTCGATCATTCTTAAGTATTTATGTTGTTTTTCAGGTTTGATATTTTCTAATAATATCTCTGCACTATTTAAAATAACAGCATTCGGTGTTTTCATTTCATGAGCCATGGCATTAATAAATAAATCTCTTGTTTTATTAAGCTTTTCTCTTTCATTTTCAAGATACATATATATAAAATAAATACATGATAGAATAATTTGTACTAAACTAAACATTAAAATAAATCTATCTTTTAGACTATCTAAAACAATATTTGGGGTATCGATAAACATATTAAGTTTTATACTATTTTCTTTATTTACATAATGAACATATATCTTTGACTTATCAGAAGAAATAGCACATGTTTCTTGTTCTACTTTAATATCTTTTTCTTTTGGATTCTTTTCTAGTGTTTGTTTTGAATTAAAAAACATTAATTCAAAATCACCAAGTCTATTTTGATCGTTTGCTTTTTTATTTTGATATTTATACCATGAATAATAATTCATTGTTCCTTGTGAGTTACCGAGTTTATAAGTCATATGACTATTTTCATCATAAAAGACAATTTGATCTATGATGTATTGATTATCTTTTGAATGAAAACTCATCTTTTTTATAGTACAACCATCTTGATTTTGATTATAAAAGTCTAATAAATTATTTATATCTTTTTTATTAAAAGATTTTTCTAGATTAAAAAGAGTATACTTATCATTTGTACTATCTTTAAAAAAGATAATAAAGTTTTTATTATTTAATTTATATTTATCTTTTACTTTATATTCAAAAGCTATATTTTGTTTAATATCAAAACCATTACCATCATAAATAGTAGATAGTACATCATGCATATTATTTCCAATATTTTTATCACTTTGCGTTATCATTTTATTCGTAACATCACTTGCTAGTGACCACATAACAGTATCCATTGTATTAAGATTACTCGTGTACATCTGCCTACCTATAATAAAAACAATAATTAACACACTTTCAATTAATAAAAATCTTTTAAATTTCTTATTTTTAAAGGCAAGATAAAACATGCCTAATAATAAAACAATACTTAACGCTCTTAAAAAATCAACCATTTTCAAACACCTTCGTTTCAAAACAATAACCTTGTTTAATCACTGTCTTTATTCCCTTTTGATAAGGTCCCAAGGCTTTTCTTAATATTTTAACATGTGTATCAACACTTCTTTCTTGACCTTTATAATCAAATCCCCATACTTTTAATAAAATTTGTTCTCTAGATAAGATTTGATTTGGATTTTTTATAAAATATTCTAATATTTTATAATCTATTATTTTTAAATTCAAATTTTGATTATTAAGATATGCTTGTTTTTCTCTTGTATTTAACTTTAATATACCTCTTTTGACATATTGATAATGTTTTCTGTTTGTAATAGCTTTACATTTAGCAAGTAATACAGGTAAGGAAAATGGTTTAATAATATAATCATCACAACCTAATTCATAACCCTTTAATTGATCAACTTCTTGTACTTTAGCTGTAATAAAAAGTATCGGTGTTTCTTCTTTTTCACGTATCTTTTGACATAAAGTAAATCCATCCATCTTAGGCATCATTACATCTAATAAAATAAGATCAAAACTTTCTATTAAAAAACAATAATAAGCATCTTCTCCATTATCAAAACTTTTTACTTCATACCCATTTTCTACTAAGTAATCTTCTAGTATTTCTCTTAAATGATCATGATCTTCAGCAAGTAGTATCTTCATAACAATGCCTCCCTTCATCTTTAATATACTTTCTTTATTTGTAATCTTTGTGTAAGTTCTTTAATAATTTTATTTTATATTATGATATCTTAAAGATTCAACTCTATTCCATCATATTTCATATAAAAAAGAAACAGTATCATACTGTTTCCCTCGACCTAGTTATTATTATCTTTTTTTGGTAAATACCAATAATTATTGAACTGATATAAGAATGTTTTTGAACCCGGTGGCATTTCTACAAATGCATGATATACATTCATGAAATCTACTGCTGAATTTGCAACAACAAACATAGCGGCCATTCCTAAAAAAAACTTACATGTTGTTAATGAAATATAATAAGGAACTAAACCAAATAAAATATCAGGAATAAGATTGATAGCTATATATTTTTTCTTTGTAAACTCTGTTGTATATACTCCTGCAAAACCAACACGTGGTATTTTAAACATATAAATTTCTTTATAAAAATAAAACTGACATAGCTTTGAAAGAACTAATAAAATATTTGCGAGTATAAAATAGCTAAAAAGATTTGATAAATCCATAGAATCAACATCTCTAAAAAGAACATTTAAATATTCTGGTACAAACATAATACATATAATAATAAAAGTAACAATACTTGTTTGTATATTCTGTTTTTTTCTATCCGTTGGCTCATTAAATCGAATAGCCCCTTCTTTAAGCTTATTTGTTGGAAGTGGATTAGTTTCTGGATCTAATTTCCCCATATATTTTATTTTCATAAGTTGTCTCCTCGTATATCCTGTTTCACTTTTATCTATAAATACATCATACCATACATATAACTATTTATTTTACTAAAACATAATACAAAAAAAGAATGACATAACGCCATTCTCTTATAAGTTCTTAATATCTTGAACTACTCGTTGTAAATCTTCTCTGATTTTAATTGATTGTGGACAAAGCTTTTCACATTTACCGCATTTCTTACAGAATTCAGCTTGTGCGTCCCCTAGATTTGTATAGCGTCTTTTAGCTGTATCTTTAAGACCTAACATACCATACTCATTCCATAACTTGAAGTTACCTGGAATATCAATTCCAAATGGACAAGGCATACAATAACGACATCCTGTACATCCATTTTTAGTTTTTGCTTTAATCATATTAGCTACTTTTTCTACAAGTTTTTCTTCATCTTGATCTAATGGTTTAAAGTCTTTAAAAGTTGCAAGGTTATCTTCTACTTGATCATAAGTAGACATACCACTTAAAACAACTTTTACATTTGGAAGTGAGGCTACAAAACGTAAAGCCCAACTTGAAATGCTGACATTTGGATTATAGTCTGTAAAGACTTGTTCAATATCATCAGAAAGACTAGCTAAAGCTCCACCTTTAATTGGTTCCATAATAACTAATGGAACATTCTTTTCTTCAGTAAGCTTATATCCTTTCATTCCTGCTTGGATATCTGTATCAATGTAATTTAATTGAATTTGACAGAAATCCCAATCACGGTAATTAATAATTTCTTCAAAGACTTCATAATCATCATGGAATGAGAACCCTAAGTTTTTTATTCTTCCTTGTTTCTTTAATTCTTCACAATAAGGAATAATATTTAATTCAATGACTTTTTTCCATGTATCTTTATTTAAAGCATGTAATAAATAGAAATCAACATAATCGACATCCAATCTTTTCATTTGTTCTTCAAAGATTTCTTTTGCTTGTTCCAATGAATCAATTTTAAACATTGGTAACTTTGTCGCAAGATAAAAATCTTCTCTTTTATATTTCTTTAAAACTCTACCTACAAATGGTTCACTTTCGCCATCATGATAAGGGTAAGCTGTATCAATATAAGTCACACCACTTTCAATAGCATGATCTAACATTCTTTCTGCTTCTACTTCATCAATAGTGCCATCTTCCTTTTTAGGAAAACGCATGCAACCAAATCCTAATAATGAAGGATTGACATTAAGTTTATCAATTTTACTATATTCCATCCTTTTATCCTCCCTAAATTAACCTACATTTATTGTAAACCCTAAAGCTAAGTTCATGTCAAGATAGATTTAAACTTTACATTCTTGCTAATATGACAGACGACATTAGCAAATTTGTAAAGTAATCAATAAATAAAAAAGCATTAATTAAAAGTTTATAAAATACTATTTTTATCCATTTACTTTACTGTTCAACCATACTTTGTCAACATAATTTGATATAATTGTTTGTTATCGTCCTCCCTGAAAGGAGGTGGTGTTAATTGTTCTCAGATTTAGTTGTATCTGTCGTGGCAGGTGTTTTAGTTTATTACATATGCAAATGGTTAGACAAAAGATTTAAGCGATAACTAGCCTAGTGTTAGACCACTCTAAAAGTTAGAAAAGGTAAGGATCTTACTCATCCTTACCTTTTCATTTTGATGCAATTGTTCTCAGATTTGCAAATAAAGTATACCATACTATGTGTATAGTACACAAGTTATTGTACATTCACTTAAATTTTTATTTTTTCTTTCAAAAATTACTTTATCAAAAAATTTATTCTTTATATCATATAACTCCTTTAAAAATTGAATTTCTATTTTTGTTCTTCTCTTTAGTTTTACTGACTAATTATCACTTTCTCTTTTATATCTAAAATATAAGAAAATTAGTATCAATTATCCAAGAAAAAGAATATTAATATTTAACAACAATTATTTTAATACTTCTACTAAATCACATAAATCATCATATAGAGTATTTAAGTATTTGATATTCATATCAAAATTATATGTTTCCGTTGTTTTAATCATTATTGTACAAAATAGTCGTTCACTTAATAACGTTGTATAATTATAAAATCCAAATGGTATTTCTTTTGTAATATTGTCATATTGAAAATGACAAACCAAATTAAATATTTGCATTGGTAATGATTGTGGAAATGGATTATTATTAGTCGTTAAAAGTGTTTTTAATAATTGAGACTTTTTATTTCCACTTAATATCTTTACTTTTCTTTTATTTGTTAATTCATCATATGTTCTTAGAAAAATACCTACTTTTAAAGGATAAATAGTATATTTATCATCTATCTTTTCTATATATAATCCTTCATTTTCACCAAATGTATCAATCCATTGTTTATCATACTCAATAGCATTCCTTAGAAATTTAACAGCATTACTATTTAAAAAATTATGTCTTTGTTTACTTTCTATTTTTCCAATTGTTTGTTTACAAAAATAGAATAAGTCATCACTCATTAAAAATTCATTTAAATCTTCTAATGAAATATGCATATTCTTCCAAATATCAGGTGGTAATATTTCAAATTCTTCTGTATAAAATAAATTGTATAAATTATCATCATCTAAATTACTTAAAAGATCAACACAATAGACTAAATGATTATATTGATTACAATGTTCTACTAACTGAATAATTGGATTAATATTATATTCTTTTACTTCTATTTGATTTTCATAAATAATATTTTCTATAATGCTCTCTAATTTATTGTTACTAGCCAAATCAAATCTTTTATATGCCATATTTTCAATCAATTTTTCAATTTGATATGATATGTTATTAAATTTATTATTAGTATTACAAAAATAGTAAAATGCTTCGTCATCATCAAATAAATTTAAAACAATAAATGATAAATGATTTCCTTTTAAAGCACCTTCCTCATAACTTTTTTTATAATCGACATTTTCTAATGAAAGACTTTTAAATATATTTTCTTTAGGAAAAATAAAATAATTCATCATATAAAAGAAATACAGCACTTTTAAATACTTTTTATATTCTAATGGCTCACTAGGTTCATAAACACCTAAATACTCTAATCTATTATTTAAAGCAAATCTACTTTTATCATTTCTTACAAGTATTTGCTTTATTTCTTCTTTTCCTCTATCCCAAGTAGCTTCATCAATATTCACTTTATCAACAAAAACTTCCCTATTATTTTGATCCTTATATCTACAAACAATCTTTCCTTCTATATTATAAATCTTCTCTGTTAGCCTTATTATTTCTTCAGCTAAACAATTAATATTTGCTTGTTCATTAGATAAATCTTTTCCTATATCAAAATTACTTTGTAAGTCTTTATTGTTAAATAACATAGTGATATTTCCTTTCTCTATTAATAAAAATGTAATCATATTATGCCTAATATTAATTACATTTCTTATATATTCTATTATTGTAACTATGTATAACTATCTTGTGATTAATAAACCACTATAAAAGAAAACAAGCAAACCAACTATAACGATCAATGCTATTAATATGTACTTTTTCATTTAATTGCCTCTATATTCAAAATGTATTTTATAATTTTTATATTTATCATTTGTTTTGATAAATGATTTTAATTGCTTTTTAGCACTTTCTTTTGCTCTGTCATATAAGCCATTGTCAATTGCATCCTTCAATGCAGTATCTTCTAATTTAGTTAGTGCTTTATTATTTTCTTCTAAAGTAACATTTGTAAAAATGCTCTCTTCCTCATGATAAACTTTAAAAGAATCTTTTTTAAGCTCCTTACTTAAAACTTTAACTTCTGGCACAATTACATTAACAGTGTTATTTTCTGCTTCATCCCAATCAACTTGTGAGAAATCTATTCCAGCCTTAACGATAACATCATAACTATAAATATATTTTGTTTGTGTAAAAGGTACATTTACACCGTACAATTTTCTTGATTTGTCTACCACATCAATTTCTGTCATTACACATGATTCTGTTGCCAATTCTCCAATATCTTCAAACCCTAATTTTGTTGTTTTGCTTTCAGTAAAAAATGATTTTTTTATTCCAATAATTCCTAGAATCAATACTAGAATTATTACTAAAATTGTTATTATTCGCTTATTTAATAAACTTAATAACTTAGAAAAAAATTTTTTCTTTTTACTTTCTTTATCATCATTTTCTTCTGTTTTTTTATAATTAATTTCATTCATATTTTCTTTCTCCCTTATAATTATATTTTTTAAAAATTTTTCTTACTTCCTATAACTTAATATTTTTCTACATCATATATTGATTAATTTGCATATTAATAATTTTCCAACAAGCTGATAAAACAGCCACATCATCAATATAGCCAATCCCTGGAATAGCATCAGGAATTAAATCTACAACCGATACTAAATAAATAAGTGATGCAACGATTGTTAAAACAGTTGAAACAGGCGGTTTGTCATATGTACCATCGATATAATCTTTTGTCATTGAAACCATAACAAGAATTTTTGATAACATGTTACCAATACATGGAATATTTTCAGCAACTTTATAAGTTTCTGATATCAACAAATCAAATTTATCTGGACTTTTAATAACCTTTTTTGCTTCCTCTTTATTTTTCTTTATTTGCTCAGCTGCTTGAACTTCAACATTTTTAATATTATTCATCATATTTCTTCCTCTCTTTTCCAATTTTTCTAAATTGATATTTAGATATATCTTTTAATCCAACCTTTTTTGAATATTCAGGATGTTCTTCCATCTTTTCTATTATTTTTAATAGCTGTATTCTTTCTTTTACATTCATTCAATCCCCTCTGTCTGTCTTGTTTTTCTATTACACTTAAATTATAATTTTCTTATATCATTATATGAACACTTCACAAGGAGACATCTCGCTTGCATTTCACCTTGTGAGGTGAAAAGGAGATTTAGCATGGGAAAAAATGAAGAATTAGAAGATAAAAGTATATATTATAGGTATAGAAAAGAAGCAGGTTACACAAGAGAAAAAGCAAGTGAACTTTTAGATATGCCTGTTAGACGAATCGAAAAAATTGAAACCTATAGTCAAGATGCTACACCCTTAGATATAGTAAAAATGGCAAAATGCTATAAAAAACCCAATTTATTAAATTATTATTGTGTCCACGAATGTGATATCGGTAGAGACAATATACCTGAAATTGCAACTTCTGAATTAGAACATATTATTTTAGAAACTGTTGACAGTCTCAATGAAATGGCGCCACAAGTTAACCGACTAATTCAAATTGGAAGAGATGGTAGAGTTACTGATGATGAAATTGAAGACTTCGCTTTCATTTGTTGTAAATTAGAAGAAATTACTCTTGCCGTTGATTCTTTAAATTTATGGGTAAAAAACACAAGCTTAGAAAACAAATTAAATGGTGAATTATTGAAAAAATATAAAGATAAATATAAAAGATAAAATATACGTAGATAAATTTTCTACGTATATTTTATTTACTAATCTTCTTCGTCTATCTCTTGATCATCATCTGTTGTATCCGTAGTATCTTGATCTTCATTATTTGTACTAGGAGCAGAGATTGTAACATTTAATTCAAAATCATCTTCATCATAACGAATATCAATCTTATACCCTTCACTATTTTTAGCATAATAAAAATCATCATAGCTATCCGCATCCACTGTATAACCCATTTTCTTACATTTTTCAACATAACTATCATAGTCATTTTTAGTTAAACCACATGCAACAAAAGAAAAACTTTTTTTATTATCTATATAATCTTTTTTAATAACTTGTGCTTTAGGTTTAGGTAATTTATCTTTAAATGTTCCTTGTGTCCAATAGATAGCTTTTTCAGTCTTTTCATCTTCTGTATATTCTTTTGATTTATAATCATAATAGACTGTATGTATTTTATCGTTACTTATATATTCTATAGTTGCTGTAGATGGATTAGCTAAATTAATATAACTTGCATCTTGTAAATAATATATACCACTATAGTAATAAACTCTTTGATTTTTTACTGTTTTATTTTTATTTACAATTCTATTAGATTCTGCATAAAATTCAATTTTTTTATTTTTTATTTCTTCCATGCCTTCATCATCTGCATTTACTACATCTTTTATATGTTTATAAAATTTTTCTTTATCTTCTTCTTTTAAATCATCTTTTTCTTCAAAAGTTAATTCAAAATGTGTAATCGTATAAGGCGTATTATTTTTATAATCTAGCAATGCATATCGATCACCATCTACAATTCCTTGTCTAACTTTCCAATCTATATCTTCTATATTAATTTTTGATTGTTCTTCCAAATCACTATTCGTATTATTTTTCTTATTATTAGAACTACATCCACCTATTATAACAATCATACATATTAAAATTATGCACTTTATTCCTCTTTTCATTTTTCATATCCTCCAAAATATTTCTTTTTAATATATATTGATAACTCCAACTTTGCTTCTAGCTGTTCTACTTTCTCATCAATCATTTGTAATATCTCATTATTGGTTTTTGAATTAAAGCTTTGTATTTCTAATATACTAAATCCTATAGATTGGAAGTCTTTTATTTCTATGTAATCATTCAACTGTTTTTCATCATAAAATCTATATCCTGATTTTGTATCTATGATAGAAGGCTTTAAGATTCCTATTTGATCATAATATCTAAGAGTATAAACACTACAGTTACAAAGTTTGGAAAATTCCCTAATTTTTAACAACTATTCTATCACCTCTAATTTTAGTTTATCATTCTAGCTAACTAGAGGGTAAAGCCTAAACAACACCTCTTTGTTATCTACATTTAAAATTTATCATTAATTATTTACAAATATTAAAGGCAAAAACATAGAAATATTTAGCGTTCTTAAATTATTATGTTATCATTTAATTAACATTTATATAGAGGGTGAATTTATGGACACAAAAAAAACAAATCAAATCGTTACGCAAGAAGATATTATGAATCTATTAGACTCTTGTTATGAAAAATGTTTAAATGGAATTCCTGCAATTAGTGTAAGTGTGGATAAAATGGCTGCTGATTACCAAAAAAAGCACAAGAATAAAGAAGAAGCTTGTAAAGCTATGCTACATAATCAAATTATTAAATGTACTACATCTGGTGCACTAACTGGGCTTGGTGGATTTATAACGCTTCCTGTTGCAATCCCAGCAAATGTTGGAAGTGTCATATACGTTCAAATGCGCATGATTGCCTGCGTTGCATATATGGCTGGTTATGATTTAGATTGTGATCAAACACAAACATTTGTTTATGCCTGTCTTGCAGGTGTAGCAATAAATAGCGTTGTTAAAAAAGCAGGTATAAAAATCGGAGTTAAAGTATCAACGAACATAATAAAAAAAATCCCAGGAACCGTATTAACAAAAATCAACCAAAAAGTAGGATTTCGATTACTTACAAAATTTGGAACTACAGGTGTTGTTAATTTAGGTAAGCTAATACCTGGTATTGGCGCCGTTGTAGGTGGTGGACTTGATTTATTTGAAACAAAAATTATTGCTGATAGAGCCTATGCTTGGTTCATGAAAGGAAATTTATCATAATAATCAACACATCAAATTAAAAAACACCGATATTCCCTGATTTATCTAGGTTTTATCGGTGTTTTTTGAATTTCTATATATTCAAATTATTTGTTTCTTGGTTTCATTTGAGGGAAGAGTATAACTTCTTGAATAGATTCTTGTCCAGTTAATAACATAACTAATCTATCAATACCCATACCCATTCCACCTGTTGGTGGCAAACCATACTCTAAGGCTTCAACATAATCTAAGTCCATTTCTTCTATATCATGTCTACATTGTGTATTTATACACAATATATTAAGGCGCTATATAACAACATTTTTGATTTATTTCTTATGATAACCTGAACAAATAAGAAAAGTGTGGCCAAATTAATGGCCACTACCATTTATCAGTGAATTTTATAATTACTACCATACTTCTTTTCGTAATACCGTTTTTTCTACCGTTCTTCTACCATATTTTTCTTAAAAATACCATTTTACTACCACACTTATTCTATTTGTTTTCCTGCTGTTGAAGATAAAATATCGCCTTTTGACTTTCAATTTCTGCTTTTAGTTCTTCTTTTGTTGGTAAGTATAATTTATATTTTGAAGCAAATAACTGTTCATTGCCATGCATAACAGAATAACGAGCAATATCATCATCTGTATCTGAGCAAAGGACAATCCCTATTGTTGGATTATCACCCTCACTTCGTTTTAATTCATCATACATTCGAATATACATATCCATTTGTCCCACATCTTGATGTGTTATTTTCTCAGTTTTCAAATCAATAAGAACGAAGCATTTTAAGATGTAATTATAGAACACAAGATCTATATAATAATCTTGCTTTTCTGTATGAATATGTTGTTGTCTTGCTACAAAAGCATATCCCTTTCCAAGTTCCATTAAGAACTTTTGCAAATTAGAAAGAATACTTTTTTCAAGATCACTTTCTGTAAAATCTGTATCTTGAGAAAATCCTAAAAACTCTGCAACCACTGGATTTTTGATAAACTCTAACTTATCATTTTGATACTTTGATGTGAGTTCTTTCATTTCACTTTCTACAAGTTCCTTTTTTTGAGTATGAAGCATACGATAATAATATTGAGAAGAAATGTTTCTTTGCAAAGTACGAACACTCCATGTTTGTTCTATAGCTTCCTTTTCATACCAATTACGAGCTTCAGAATCTTTAACCTGTAATAAAGTTCTATAATGTGACCACGAAAGTAAAGTACCAGATTGTCGACACACTGTGTCGACAATCTTTGGAAAGGTTTTATAAAATTTTAAACAATGATATAGATTGCTTCTATCATAGCCTTTTCCATATCTTTTTGTTAGTTCTTTAGAAATTTCATTTATTACTTCTACTCCATACTCAGAACGCTCATCTCCACCTAATTCTTCCTCTGCAATTCGATATCCAATGAGCCAATTTCTTTGAACAAGTGCAATATTAACTACCTGATATGCTGCTTTTTGTGAAGATTCAATAATTCCACACATATCATTTAAGATATCATCTGTTTTAATAAAATTATCCATAAAACTATTTTGTACGTTTTTTTCTAATTTATTATTCATGTTCATTGCTCCTTTATATTTTATTTTAAAATTGCAATTTATTATAAATATAATAACACATAAAAGAGATATACGATTCAAAAAGATTATAGTTTTGAAAGATAAAACAATTCCTTCTTTTCTTAGATTTGCTTTTTCCTTTTCTGATAAAAGAAGTAAATCTTTTTGATTAAGAAGAATTTGTCCATGAGTTGCTTCATCAATCGTTGACAAGATATTAACCAGTGTTGTTTTCCCTGAACCAGAGGTTCCCATGATACAAATAAAATCTCCCTTTTCTACTTCAAAATTTAATCCATTTAAATCTACCTTTGGATGAATACCATAAGGATTATATACTTTCTTTAAATTTCTAATTTCCATGTAACTCATAATTTTGATTTCTTTTCTATTTTGTCACTTTTTTAAAATATTCTTATATTCATTTTTTAATTCTAATAATTGTTCCTTTATTGTTGGAACATCTTCATTTTTCGTAACTTTTGAAGATTCCATATATTCTTTAATAATATTATTTTGTATTTCTAAATGATATTGCTTTTGCCACTTAGAAAAGTTTTTATTGATAGAATAATAAGCTTCTATATATTCTTTTTTCTCTTCAAAGAGTTTAATAAGTTCCATCGGATCATTGATAGTACAATCCAATGATTTTAAGTATTTAAAGAAACGCACTACTTGGTTATTGTTCATTATTTGAATGGAATAAGTATCGTATATAGTATTAATATCAAGACAAATAAAATATAGATTATATATAATAAAATACTTATCTTTTTCACCTTTTGAACAACATAATGAAATATCAACAGATTGAACATCATCGACATTTATTTCATTTTTCCCATATTTCATCTTTTCCTTAAAATAACTAAAACGAATATAATCTTCCTCTAATTCAATTCCATTGTTACCAATTTCCACTTTTGTTCTTTTTGTATATTCTTTAATTTTTTCTTCTATTTTTTTTATCTTATCTTTTTCATTTTTTAAATAATTTTGTTTAGTATCAAGACAACTTCTTATTGACAGTTTTCCTGAAAGAATAAGCTTTATCTCATCGATAGAAATTTCAAAAGAACGTAACAATAAAATAACTTGAAGGATTTCTATGTCATTTTGAGTATATTGTCGATAATTATTTTTATCCCTTATAGGATTAATCAATCCTTCTTTTTCATAATAAATCAATGCTTGTTTAGTAATACCTAATTGTTCTTCTACATCATGTGTTTTCATAATTAAATCTTCCTTCCTTTGTCTTCATTAAACACTATATGCTAGGAATATAGTCAACATTTTTTTAAGTGAAAGACCATCTTTCTCATGATTGTAACTAAACAAAAAATTTTATTTTTAGATTTTCTTGAAATTACAAACTGTTATCTAATTACTATAAATTTTAATTTATGTGAAAAGTGGTCTTTTATTTTTTTTAATATTAAAATGAAGTTGTCATTAAAAAATTTTTTTCTTTATTAAATAATATCACTTTGATACGAATCATATATATTTTTTATCGAACATACCAAGTAACGTAACTGTCCACATTTTTTATCAAAAAAGTTGGTCATTTTGAGGCCATTTACCCTAATTTTAATGTTTATTTACTTCTTTTAAGCAATAAAAAAAACACATCTAATCAATGATTTTTATACCTAATATAAGTATTATTTTAAGTATATTTATCATTAATAAATGTGTCTTACTTTTATGTATCAAACACAAATTCAAAATCTAAAAAGCGTTGATTTTATCGATGTTTTATTTGTTTCTTGGCTTCATTTGAGGGAATAAGATAACTTCTTGAATAGATTCTTGTCCTGTTAATAACATAACTAATCTATCAATACCCATACCCATTCCACCTGTTGGTGGTAAACCATATTCTAGAGCTTCTACGTAATCTAAATCCATTTCGTTTGCTTCGTCATTTCCTAATTCTTTTTCTTTTAATTGATCAGCAAATCTTTCATATTGATCGATTGGATCATTTAATTCAGTAAATGCGTTAGCATATTCGTTTCCACAGATGAATAATTCAAAACGTTGTGTGAAACGTGGATCTTCTAAGTTCTTTTTAGCAAGTGGTGAGATTTCAATTGGATGACCATATACAAATGTTGGTTCAACAATTGTTTCTTCTACATATTTTTCAAAGAATTCATTGATAATATGTCCATAACCAAAATGAGCTTCTACTTCAATACCATGTTCTTCAGCTAATTTTTTAGCATCTTCAAATGACATATGTTCATTGAAATCAATACCCGTTTTTTCTTTAATAGCTTCTGTCATAGAAACACGTTTAAATCCTGGAGCTAAAGAAATATGATGTCCTTTATAATCTAATTCATAAGTTCCATTAACTTCCATAGCAGCATTAGAAATAATACCTTCAGTTAAATCCATCATACCTTCAAGATCACTAAATGCTTTATAAACTTCAATAGTAGTAAATTCAGGGTTATGAGTTCTATCCATACCTTCATTTCTGAATAAACGCCCAATTTCATAAACAGCATCCATACCACCAACAATTAATCTCTTTAAAGATAATTCAGTAGCAATACGTAAATAGAAATCAGTATCTAATGTATTATGATGTGTAACGAATGGTCTTGCAGCTGCTCCACCTAAGATTGGATTTAATACAGGTGTTTCAACTTCTACATAGTTTTTACTATCTAAATAATGTTGAATTGAACGGATGATTCTTGGTCTTGTAAACGCAATTTTTTTAGCATCTTCATTCATGATTAAGTCAACATATCTTCTTCTATATCTTTCTTCAATATCACTTAAACCATGGAATTTTTCTGGTAAAGGACGTAATGCTTTTGTTAAATGTGTATATTCACTTACTTTAATTGAACATTCTCCAGTATTTGTCATAAATACTGTACCTTTAACCCCAATAATATCTCCAATATCACCTTTTTTAACGATTTCATAAGCATCTTCACCAATAGTATCTTTTCTTACATATAATTGGATTTGTCCATCTCTATCTTGAATATGCATGAAACATACTTTACCTTTACGACGTTTAGTCATAATTCTACCAGCTACAGATACTTCAACAGCCATTTCTTCTAATTCTTCATGAGTTTTTTCACCATATTGTTCTTTAATACCTTTTGAATAAGCAGTTACATCAAATCTTTGACCAAAAGGATCAATCCCTTTATCAATAAGTTCTTGCATTTTTTCTCTACGAACAAGTTCTTGTTCACTAAACTTTCTTTCTTCCATAATTTCCTCCTAAAATATAAAAAACTCTCCATCCCATGGGACGAGAGCTAAATCGTGTTACCACCCAAATTCATTAATAGGTCACCCTATTAACCTCAATAACTATCTATTAATAGTCTTGCCTATAACGTGGCTTACGTCATCTTATCAAAACATCCAAGATGCAGCTCCTAGTCTTTATTCATAATAGTTTCATTATCTTTTCCACCAACCAAGACTCTCTTTGAATGAAGGGCTATTATTACTTATCTATTCATTGCCTTTATTTCTACTTCGTTATCTTAACTTAATTCAAATTTATTGTCAATATAAGCGATAAAATTAGTTTTAATAATGAAAAAATGCACATAAGTGCATTAATCATGAATCTTATTATTTAAAACCATTCTTACAAAATCAGGTTCAAAATGTTTAGCTCTTGATCCTGAATATCCCATATCTAATGATGAAATTTGTTTCATTTCTTCTTCATTTAATTCAAAATCAAAGATATCTATATTTTCTTTTATTCTTTCTACATGTGTTGATTTTGGAATAACAACAACTCCTCTTTGTACATTCCATCTTAGAATTACTTGTCCTACAGACTTATTATATTTAGCTGCAATTCCTTTTAACATTTCATCTTCAAATGGATTATATCTTCCTCCACCTAGTGGTGCCCATGCTTCTGGAATAACATCATAATATTTCATTGTTTCTAATGCTTTTTCTTGTGTATAGTATGGATGAAGTTCTACTTGGTTAACTGTTGGTTTTACTTTAACAACTTCACAGAAGTTTGTAAGTATATTTGGATAGAAGTTAGAAACACCAATTGCTTTTAATTTACCTTCTTGATAAGCAGTTTCCATGGCTCTCCAAGCACTGAAATAATCACCACAAGCTTGATGTAATAAATATAAATCAAAATATTCTAAACCACTTTTTTCTAAAGAAGCTTCAATTCCTTTTTGGGCACTTTCGTAATCCATCATATCTTGTACCCATAATTTAGAAGTAATAAATAAATCTTCTCTTGTACAAAGACCATCAGCAATTGCTCTTTTTACAGCAGCTCCACAGCATCTTCATTATAATAAGCAGCAGCTGTATCAATTAAACGATATCCCGCTTTAATTGCTTGATAAACTGATTCTTCACATTCTTTTTTATCTAGTACTCTAAAAACACCAAAACCTACCATTGGCATTTTTAAACCATTATTTAATGTAACATATTCCATTATATGATCCCCCTTTTGCTTATATTTTAAATCATCTATATAAATCTTCAAATACTTATTAACTATCATCTATCATACATTTAAAGCATAAAAAAAGAACCTCTCGGTTCTCCTCTATTATTTTTTAGTAGTTTTTTTAGCAGTTGTTGCTTTTTTAACAACTGGTTTAGCTTCTTTAGCAGCTACAGCTTTAGCTGGTGCTTTTGCTACAGGAGCTTTTTTAGCTGGTGCTTTTTTTGCAGCTGGTTTTTTAACAACTACTGGATATTCAGGCATAGCATTAACATCTAATTCACCTTTTAATTCAGAACCATCTTTTTTAATTGCTACAAAGAAAACTTTAGCAGTTTCAGGTAAGTAATAAATATTTAAAGTTTCAACTTCTGTTGTTTTTACACCTTGTTCTTTTAAAGTTTCTTTAACGTATTTATCTAAATCACCATCTTTAACATTTTTTTCTTGGTATTGTACTTCGATCATTGTTTTCATATTCTCTCACTTCAAAACCTCAGTTTTTACTTCCTCCTTGGTAAGTATTCTATACTATTTTTTTTATTTGTAAAGTGTTTTTCTTAAGAAAAAGCGCATGAAATCAACATTTTTCTCTAATCACTTATCATAATAATAAAATATTGTTTTATCTTCAAACCTTTTATCTTAATTTGTAAAAAAATAGAATTGGAAACCCAATTCTATTTCTTAGATTTTGAATCAATAATCATGATAAATTTAGTTTTAGCTTCTACACCATCTTTACTATCTGCAAATGTTTTATAATCATTAGCTAAATCAACAAGTTTTTGTGTTGTATCTACATCTTTTTTCACTGTATCATTTAAAACACTAGAAATCTTATCTAAACCTTTACTTTTAAATAAAGTTAAACCATCAACTAAAGCATCACTACCTTGAGCTAATTGATTTGATGCCGTTTTTAATTGACTACTTGCTTGTACTAAAGTATTAGATCCATCACTTAATGAAGATAATCCTTCACTTAATTGTTTAGAACCATCAACAGCACTCTTAGCTCCTTCTTTTAATTGAGCAACTCCACCTGTATAACTTTGTAATCCTTGATAGAATTTGTTATATGAATCTAATTGTGCTAAAGCTGTTTTGATTGATGGTTGATTTTCTGCTGGTAATTTTGCCATTAAACCATTTAAAACTGTTTGATAATTATCAATTGTCAATTCAATAGACATTCCTGTAGCAGCCAATTGATTATTAATTTGTGTTTGTGTTGTTGTTAATAAAGTATTAAATACTTGTTTTGCTCCACCAACTAATGTTGCACTTTGTCCATCTAAAGTAATTAATCCATTATAAAGTGTTTCGATACCTGTTGTTAATTTTTGTGATCCTACAAAAGCAGAAGCTGCACCTGTTTTTAAAGATTCTACGCCTTGATCAAATTCACTGTATTTAGAAGCATATTGTTTTAAGCCTGATTGTAATGTTTGCCCACCAGCAATAATTTGATCAAATGATGAATTTAATGTATCTACACTATCATAAACATCATTTAAATCATCAAAATTAATATCTGTTTCAGATAATAATGATGGTGTTGCTACTGACATTAAACTATTTAATTTAAACTTTGTTGTATCATATTTAATTGTTACAGAATTTAATTTTTCTAAATCTTTATTATTATCATAGTTCTTTGATAATCCTGGAGCAGCAATTGCCATAATGATATTAGAAGAACCATTACTAATTACTTTACCATTTGTAACTTCAATATTAGAATTTGTTTTTGTTGGTAACATTGTTCCTGTTGTAACGACAAAAGGAACATAAAGTTCTTTACCATCAACAGTTTGTTTTTCATTATTTGTATAAACAATTTGAATTTCTACTTTACCCTTTTTACCAAGCATATCTTTTAACTTCGTTTTCTTACCATCCAATTTATAAGTTACTTTCATTGAAACAGGTAATGAATTTGTTGTTTTACCTTGGTAATAAATATCTTGTCCATCTGTTGTTTGCCATACCAAACTAGAACCATCTTGTTTAAATGTTTCTTTACCATTAACATTTTTAATATTTTTTAATGATGATTCATCATCTAATGATGTTTCATTTTGATCATTGATAAGATGTTCAGAAACAACTGTTGTTTTTTCTGAACCATTTGTTTTTAACTTACTATAAACTGTTTCTTCTTTTGAATAGGCAAAGGCAGGAACAATTGAGCTCATGACCATTGTCATTACAACTGCTGAAGAAGTGATTAATTTTGCTTTTTTCATCTTAACATTCCCCTTTTACATTATTTTTTAATTGTTTAAAACCGATAGAAGTATGAATAATAACTTTATCAAATACAAGTAAGATTGCTGGAATAACACAAATAACAATAAACATTGAAATAAGTGCTCCTCTTGACATTAAATTACATAATGATCCAATCATATTCAATTTAGAAATCATTCCTACTCCAAATGTTGCTGCAAAGAATGACATTCCAGAAACAAAGATTGAACCTGCAGAATTACTAATTGCATTATCCATTGCTTTAATCTTATCAATACCATTTTTTCTATTTTCCAAATATTTTGTTGTAAGTAAAATAGCATAATCAATTGTTGCTCCAAGTTGAATTGTTCCAATAACAATAGAGGCAACAAATGGTAAAACATCACATGTATAATAGCTGATTGCCATATTGATAAAGATAGCAAGTTCAATTCCAGAAACTAACAATACTGGAAGTGAAACCGATTTTAAAACAAATAACATAATGACAAAGATAATTCCAATAGATGCAATACTTACATTCTTAAAGTCTTCATCTGCTATATTAACCAAATCCTTCATGCATGGACCTTCCCCTGCCATTATAGCATTTTTATCATACTTTTTGATAATATGATCAATTTTATCAATCACTTTATTTAATTTATTGGTTGCAATCTCTTCAGTAGAATTGACAAATATCATTTTATAACGATCACTTTCAAAGATATCTTTTACATCATCCGGGATCATTTCATCAGGAATTGCTAGATTTGATAACTCTGATGGTGATAAAACAAGATTAACAGATTCAACATTTTCTATTTCATCAACCATTTTATTTAAATCATTATCTTTAATATCTTTATTTACTAAAATAACTTGTGAAGCAACTAAATCAAATTCATCACTTAATTCACTATTAGCGACACAACTTTTTAAATCTTGTGGTAAATCTTTTGTTAAATTGTAATAGCTTTTAACATGTGCATTTCCATAATAAGCTGGATAAGCAACAATTAATGCGACTAATAAAATAATTTTATAATGTTTAACAACAAAATTTTTAACAACATTAAATGATGGAATAATTGGTTTATGTTTTGTCTTAAAGACAAGTTTATCAAACACTAATAAAAATGCTAGGAAAATTGTAACTGTTGAAAGAACCCCAATAAAGACACCTTTTGCCATTACAATACCAATATCTGAACCTAATGTTAATTGCATTGTACATAACGCTAAAAATCCAGCAATAGTTGTAAGTGAGCTTCCTGCAATAGAAACAAGTGTATCACCAATGGCTAATGTCATAGCTTCATCATTTGTCTTTACTTTCAATTTAGCTTGTTCATATTTATGATATAAGAAAATTGAAAAGTCTGTTGTAACTCCTAATTGTAAAACAGCAGCAATGGCTTTTGTAATATATGAAATTTGACCTAAGAAAATATTAGATCCCATATTATAAAGAATTGCGAGTCCGATGTTTCCTAATAATAGAAATGGAACAACATAACTATCTAACGATGCCATTAAAACAATTAAAACTAAAATAACAGCAACAATAACATAAGTAATAATTTCACTATCAGCAACAATACTTGTATCTAAAGTAGAAGCTGACATTCCACCAATTCGAACAACTTCATCACTGGTGATTTCTCTCATTTGCGTAATTGCATCAATGGCTACTGTACTATCTTTAAAAGTAACCAACATCAATTCACTATTACCTTTTTTAAACTGTTTTGTTACATCACTTGGTAACATTTCTTTAGGAATCGTTGTTCCAATCATATCATTGGCTGATACAACTTTGACAACTCCCTCAATATCTTTATATTTTTCTTCTAAATCTAAGACATCTTTTGATGACATATTTTCGACAACACACATTGCAAAAGATCCCATATCAAAATCCTTAGCTAATATATCTTGTCCTTTCATTGTATCAATATCTTCTGGTAAATAAACAAGAATATCGTAATTGATATCTGTATTGATGTATCCAAATAATGATGGAATACATAGAAGAATTGATGCAATAACAATTAGTATTCTATGTTTTACAACAAATTTACCAATTGCTTCTCCTAGCTTTTTCATAGTTCACCCTCCTAAATGACCTTTGGTCAGTTATGATAGTAGCACTAAAATGACCATTGGTCAATATACAAATGACTAAAAGTCATTTTTTTATATTTTTATTTGACTTTTCAAATTTTAGAACATAAAATATTTCTAAAAGGATGTGTTAAAATGGCAATTCAAGATATAAAATCAAAGATAAATGATAATAAACAAGAAAAAGAACGTAAGCTTTTAAATACCGCTTTACATTTATTTACTGAAAAAGGAATTAAAAAAACATCTATTCAAGATATTGTTCATGAAGCAGGAATTGCTAAAGGAACTTTTTATTTGTATTTTAAAGATAAATATGAACTTCAAGATGTTTTACTTGCAAAGACTTCTCATGAATTTTTTGCAAATGCTTGTAAAAAAGCCAATCAACATCACTTTGATCGTTTAGATGATAAAATTGTTTTTATTATTGATTCTATTATTAATGAATTAATTGATCGTCCTAACATTCTTAAGTTTATTCAAAAGAACTTGTCTTTAGGACTTTATAGTGAAAAATTAACTGATTTATTAGACAGTGAAGAATTAGGAATTAAGGAATTATTTGTAAGAGAAGTAAAAGAAAAGGATATTCCTTTAGAATATCCTGAAATGACTTTATTTATGATTATTGAACTTGTCAGTTCAACTGTTTTTACTTCAATTGTTGAAAAACAACCACTTCCAATAGATGAATTTAAACCTCATCTCTATAAAACAATCCGTTTACTTATTAATGAAAAGATAGATTAATTTCTATCTTTTTATATAACAATTATTTTTTGATTTGTCTTTTCATGATTAGCTAATGATGCTACACATAAGTCGTTTTCACTCATTTCCTTAATCCATTTTAAAGACTTCATTTGATCTTTTCTATTAGCTGCCACACCTGAGGGAATAAGTTTCTCCCATGATTTTCTCGCATAACCACCATCAGAATATAATAAGACATACTTCCCTTCATCATTAGTAATCTTTACAGCAAATAGTCCATCACTATGACCTGGAATATTTATTAATTCTATACTATGATCATTAAATAAATCATAAGATTTTAAAAAGGGACCTGCTTGATCTTTCCAATCAAATAAATGAATATTTATATCTTTCCACCATTTTTTCTGATAACGAACAAATGAATGCTTTAAAGCAAAATTCATTTCATCTTTTGCAGTCATTATTCTTTTTGCATCCTTCACTTGATTTAATCCATTTGCATGATCACAATCTAAATGTGTTAATAAAACATAATCTAAGTCACTTGTTTTTATATTCATATCTTTTAAATACTCATCAATTGTTTTATCTACAACTCCCTGATTTACAAAATATAATATTGGTGACCCCAATGATTTTATTTGAGCATGGCGATCATATATTCTACAAGGTGACATACTTCTATCCCATCCACAATCCACTAAAATCTTTCCTTTAGGATGTTCTATCAAATAAGAAGATACAGGTAACCACATTCTTTTTGATTTCCTTGTAAAAATTCCTGATGCTTTGATTAAAGAACAATTCTGACCACCAAAAGGAAGTGCTGGACTTACACATACCTTTCCTACTTCAAATATATGTATTTTGATTTTTTTATCCATAAAATATCTCCTATCCAATTACATGTAAAACTATAAAACAAATTAAAGTAATCCCCAGCAGTCTATGAATTTTTCTTCCTTTGCCTTTCATAACAAAAATACCTAACAGTATTTCACTTAATAATACAATCAATATTAAAATTCCACTTATTTTTTTCATAATACTTGCAGTTAAAAAATAATGCATCCCATGCATAATTCCATAAACAATCAATAAACATCCCAATCCTATATGTCCATATAAAAAATATTTTTTTATTTCTTCATCATTTACTAATTTCATCATAAATAAAATAATTATAAATAATATACCTATCTTAACCATTTTACTCTCCTTTATCTATTTTATAAGCCATTTGATTTACTAATTTTCTTGGTAAAATTCTCGCCAGAATATTATAACTATAAGTAACAATTCCATGATACTGAAGACTTTTGCCTTTCATTGTTGCCTTATATCCTGCCTTAGCAACACTTTTAGCCGTTTGAGGAAATAAATGAAACATCTTTGCTTGCTTCATATTCGCATTCTTTTCAAATCCTGTTATCGTTGGACCAGGACACATGACAGTTACGGTTACACCTGTATCTTCCAACTCCTTATTTATAGCTTGTGAAAAAGATAAAACAAAAGCTTTACTTGCATAATACAACGACATATAAGGCCCTGAAGAAAATGCAGCAACAGAAGCTATATTTAAAATTCTACCTTGACCTCTTTCTTTCATTTGTTTAGCAAGATAATATGTTAACTCAACAAGTGTTACCATATTCAATTGCATCAGTTCTTCCTGACTTTTCAAATCTATTTCTATAAAACTTCCTTGTCTGCCAAATCCAGCATTATTCACAAGAACCGAAACCACTAAATTTTCTTTAAGCAACCAGTCATTAATTTCTTTTGCAGCATTTTTTTGAGATAAATCTTTTTGATAAACAATAACTTTTCGAGAATACTTTTCTTCTAATTCTTTTTTTAATTGATCTAATTTTTCCTTATTTCTTGCTACTAAAATCAAATCATAATTTCTAATAAATTCTTTCGCTAATTCTTGTCCTATTCCACTTGAGGCACCAGTAATTAATGCATAACTCATAATCCATTCCTTCTTTCAAATAAAATTCTAAATGTTTTCTTCTATTTATTAGACGACACTTTTATAAAAAGTGTACAAAAAAAGTCATCAAAGATGACTAATTAAAAGTAACAAGAACTTTAGAAATAATTTCACTTATTTCCTCGTAATTTATATTTTTAGGATTTTCTAACCAATAGGAATATGCTGATATTGTGGCAGAAGCAATAACTTCAAGCATAAAATCATTCTTTGAATCATAATCTTTTCTTTGAAAAAGATGATATTTAATAGCTTGCTTCCATTTTTTTATAAAACGGTAATTGGGTTGTTCTATTAGAAATAGTTTAAATATCTTTTTATTTTCTTCTACAAATTGAATTGTTTCTTTATAAAAAAGAAAGTCTTCTTTTGATTGATATTCCCTTTTCATAATTTTTTCATTATTTTGAATTAAAATGTACAAAATTTGATTTTCAATATCAACAAGTAGATCATCTATATTTTGATAATAAGCATAAAATGTACTTCTTGCGACAGATGCCTTTTTACATAATTCTTTTACACTCACTTCATATATTTTCTTGCTTTTAGAAAGATTAAGCAAAGCATTTTGCATAGACATTTGAGAAGCTGTTAAATGTTGTTTTTGAATATCAAGGATTTCTTTATACGGATTTTCCATTTTTATTTTCCTTTATTTGTTCATAAAAAGCTCTTGCTACTCTGCTGAAGGTTGCTTCTTTTTTCCATACCAAAGCATATGATTCTTCTAATGTTGGTTCTAAATACTTAAAACAAATATCTTCATCTAAAGTTTTAGTAAGATGATCATCTGTTGCTAGTAAATAACCTAAATTATTTCTTACTAATTCTAGATTTGATCTATTGATAACATTATATGTTGCTTGAACTTTTAAATCTTTTAAATCAATTTGTGCCCAGTGTGCTAATCTTTCTTGAAGACCTAAACGTTGATGTAAAATAAGTGGCATTGTTTTTAATTCTTGAGGTGTTATTGTATCTAATTTAGAATAAGGACTTTCTTTTTTCATTAAAACACCCCATTTTGTTTTATCATTTAAAGAAAGATAATTAAATTTTGTTGTATCAATAGGTTCTAACATCACTGCAAAATCTAATAAACCATGTTGTAATCTTTCACTAATATCAACAGCATCATTACTATAAAAATGTAATTGAATATTAGGGTATTTTTCAATGAGCATTGCTGTTTCTTTTAAAATCTTTTTCGTTGTTGTTCCACCTAGATAAAGATCACCTGATAGAACATGAGTATTTTGTGACATTTCATCTACTGTTTTTTGAACTAATTCAACGATTTCTTCTGCACGCTTTTTTAATAAAACACCATCTTCTGTAAGTTCTATCTTTCTCTTTCCACGAATAAAAAGTTTTTTACCGATTTGATCTTCTAAATCCATCATTTGTTTAGAAAGTGAAGGTTGTGAAATGTGTAAACTTTCTGCTGCACGTGTAATATTTAATTCTCTAGCGACAGCTAAATAATAACGTAATACTCTTATTTCCATCTGTATCTCCCCCTGATAAAATTTTAACATTCACTATCATTCTTGTAAACTATGATAAACAATAGTTAATAGATATTGGATATTATTTATGATTTGATTTTTAATATAGGTGAAAAATAAATTGTAAAGGAGCTTATTTATGGAAAGAACATTATATAATCAAATCTCTATGCCTGCTATTGGCTATGGCGTTTATCAAATTACTGATCAAGAGTTATGTGAAGAATGTGTTGTTCAAGCCATTCAAAGTGGTTATCGTTTAATTGATACAGCTGCTGCCTATGAAAATGAAGAGGCTGTAGGTCGTGCTATTAAAAGATGTGGTGTGGCTCGTGAAGAATTATTTATTACAACTAAATTATGGGTCACTGATACAAGTTATGAAAAAGTCAAAGAAGCTTTTAATCGTTCATTAAATAAATTAGGTTTGGATTATATTGATCTCTATTTAATTCATCAACCTTATAATGATTACTATGGTGCTTGGCGCGCCATGTGTGAACTTTATCAAGAAGGTAAAGTAAGAGCAATTGGTGTTGATAATTTTAAACAAGATCGTTTAGCTGATTTTTTACGTTTTAATGAGATTAAACCAATGATCAATATGGTGGAATGTAATCCAATGTATCAAAGAGAAGATGATTTACACTATCTTCAAGAAAATGATATTCAAATGATGGCATGGTCACCTTTAGCTTCAGGTAAAGAAAATATTTTAAAAAATGAAACTTTAAAGAAGATTGGTGATAAATATCAAAAATCAATTGCTCAAGTAACTTTACGTTGGCTTTATCAAAGAAATATTATCCCTGTTGTTAAGTCAACAAAACCTACACGTATAAAAGAAAATTTAAATATTTTTGATTTTGAACTTTCTACAGAAGATATGTTAGAAATAGAAAAATTAGATCAAGGACATACATGTTTCCATGAACGTGATACTGCTCAAAAAGTAAATCATTTTTTAGATATCGCTTTTAAATTTAATTTATAAGGAGATTTATATGAGAAATTATACAAAAAATAAACTTCCTAATATTATTTGGGGAAATGAAAGTATAAAACAAACGATTAATGAATTACAATATTATCAAACAAAGAAATGTTTTATTATTTCAGGAAGTCATATTATTCATCATTCATTATCAAAAGAATTATTACAAGATTTAAATGATCATCATATTGAATATGAAATTTTTGATCAAGTCACTCCTGAACCAACGGATATTTTATGTATAGAAATTGCTGGTAAAATTAAAGAATATCAACCTGATTGTATTATTGGTCTAGGTGGAGGAAGTCCAATGGATGCTGCTAAAGCAGCCAGTTTAATTGCTGGAATCGATGAAAAAATTAATGATTTACATGAATATGGAAAAACAGGAACGAAAATGAAAGAAAGCTGGATACGTCCTTGTCCTCTTATTTTAATTCCTACAACTTCAGGTTCAAGTGCTGAAACAACGGCCAGTGCTGTTATTACAAGTACTATTCATCATTTAAAATTCAGTTTTGGTAATCGTCATATTCAAGCAGATTGTGCCATCATTGATCCTTTATTTACTGTAGGTATGCCTCAAAATCCTACAATTTATGGTGGACTAGATGCATTAAGTCATGCTACTGAAAACTTAGTAGGAACTGTTTCAAATGAATATACCAATATCATGATGTTAAAGTGTATTGAAAAAGTATTGAAATGGCTTCCTATTGCGGTTAAAGAGCCCAATAATTTAGAAGCAAGAGAACAACTTTCTTGGGCCTCTCATAACAGTCTTGCTAACGGAGGAATTCCTAATGGTCATGCTGTAGCACATGCTTTAGGTAGTCTTTATCATCTTGTTCATGGGCATGCTTGTGCTCTTGTTTTACCAACAGTTATTCGTCATTTTGCTTTAAGTGCTTCAAATCAAATTAAAGATTTAGCTTTATTAATGGATTTAGATTTAAAAGATGATCCTCAAGAAATAGCTGATGATGTTGCTGATTATCTTGTTCATTTTTATAGAAATTTAGGAATTAAAAATTTACAAGATACTTTTAAAGAAAAACATATTGCAGATAATTTAAAAGAATTTACTTCTAAGATGGTTCCTGCTATTTTAGATGATTTTAAATCTAAGCATTGGTTACCACCTATTCATAATGATCAAGAAAGAATAAATAAAGTTTGTGAAATGATTTATAATGAAAAATAGGAGCGAAAGCTCCTATTCGTTTTTACTTGCACCAGATAGTTGTGCATATTTAATTCTTTTTTCTAAATTATTTTTATAATCTGTTTCAAAATAACAACTATATAATCCATCTAATATATAGAGTAATGATAGTCTTGTAGAGAAATTAGCTAATTTTACATATTTATGTTCATAAGATGGCATAAATATACGATAATTAGGGATTATATTTTTTATTTGATAATCACTAGATGATATCAAAAGTACCGCTGTATTATTTATTTTTAATAAATTGGAAATAAGATCAATATTAATTAACCTACCTTCATATGAAATAATGATTGCTAGATCATCAGGCCCACTTGTTGTTGCTAGCAAACGTTGTTCATATTCATCGACAGGGACTTCAACACGGACCCCTATTTCCTGCATTTGCATTTTAAAACTTTGGGCAAAGAAAATATTATTGGCAGATGTATATACGGTTATATTTTTTGATTTTTGCATTCTAGAAACAACTTTTCGTATTTCATCTGTTTCAAATAAATCGAACGTTGATAGGAGTGTTTGTTCGTAATTTTCTTTGAGTGAACTTAAAACTTGATATTGTGTTTGGTTTTCTTTAAATGGGAAATTATAATCTATGTTTCCTTTTCTTTTTGTATATTCAGTTAAAGAATGTGATAAACGTATTTTAAAGTCATTATAGCCATCGACATCTAACTTATCACATAAACGATAAATCGCTGATGTTGAAACATAACAAGCTTCTGAAAGTTCCTTGATTGACATTGTCATCACACTATCAGGATGTGTCAAAATATATTGAACGACTTTATTTTCACTTTCTGTCACATTTTGAATATTTTCAAGTTTGGTAAACATATTAATCATTGTCATTAACCTCTTCAATACATAATATCAATGTTCCAAGTAACATATATTCCTCTAAATAATAAACTTGTATAATATCAGGAAGGTATTCTTTAGGAATATATTCTTCTACTTCTTGTTTTACATCTTCGATATCAATGATCAAGAAACAAAAGAAAACAATACATTGCGGATCGATGATACTTGTAATCGCTGCAATCGTTTTACTTAAAGCTTCTAATGCCCCTTCTGGTGTTTTATGAAGTTCCAAAACATCCTTAGAGTAATTTAAAGGTAAATATTGTACTTCACCAGAAATATGATGTGCCCCTTTTACTAATTTTCCATTAACCACATTTCCAACCCCACTTAAAGTAATCATTGGTTGAAAAATAAAGGAAACATTTTCATATTCAGGTGACACTGCATAAAAACCTTCAGCAACAGCATTTGCTTCATTTTCAAAAATAAATTTTTGTTTGTACTTAGATACAAAATCCCTTTGAATATCTATTTCTTCTAAACCTTCAACACTTATTGAAACAATTTTATCTTTTTCAATGATTCCTGGTGTTGATAAACCAATAACTTCAATATCAGGATAATGTACTAACATACTATCAATAATATCATAATAATCTTGTAAATAAAGTCTTCTTTTGATAATGATTTTGTTTTCTAATATTTCATTATTTTCATCATATAGACGATATAAAATATGAACACGATGTCTGTTTCTAATTAATGATAAACATAATATTTTCTTGCCACTCTTTTTTAAATTTGCAATGTGTAAAGGTTCTTCTTTTTTTATAGGTTCTTTATTTAATTCTTCTTGATTTTTTTCAATTAAACGAATACATTCCCTTACATCATATTTACCAAAAATAGTAGGTGGTATTTTTAATACAACTTGATTTTTTAATATTTTTCTAACTTCACTGTATAAATAAGATACTTGTGGAGCTAATAAAACCATATCATAATCTTGTGCGATTTGATAAACTTCATGATAACCTCTTGCATCTACTTGCATATTGAGATGTAAAAAGTCTACTGCTTCTGTGAGTTTTGCTGCAAAGTATCCTGTTGTAAGTCCTCCGGAACAAACAAGTAATACTTTTAAACATGACGTTTTATTGATTTGTCTAACTAAGTGCATCATTTCATTAAACAATTCAATAGCATGTTGAAAACTATGAAATTGGAAATGAAGATAAAATTCATTTTCTTTTGTCTTTTTATTAACTAATACATATTCAACAATATCTTGATCATAAAAATTAATATGACCAATAACTTCTGTTCCTTCAATAACAATATTATTTTCTTCATCTTCCTTGATAGAACAATACTTATATTGATGAAAAAGAATCCATTTTTTAAATAATGATGTATAAATCTCTTTTAAATAATTATCCATTATTTAGATTCTTCAACTAATTTGATTGCAAAATCTAATACTTTTCCACCATTCATCATTCCATAGTCACGCATATCAATGACTGCTACAGGTTTATCTGGATATTTACCCTTAACATTATTTAATTCATATCTTACTTGAGGACCAAGTAAAATAACATCTGCATTACTTGCATGTTTATCAATACTTCCAATTGGATAAGCATTGATTTCTAATGACAATCCTTTTGCTTTTGCTGCTTCATTCATTTTGTTCACAAGTAAACTTGTTGACATTCCTGCTGCACATACTAATAAAATATTCATACTTCTCTCTCCTTTTACTATTTAGCTTCTTCAATAGTTTTAATCGCAAAATCTAATACTTTTTCACCATTCATCATTCCATAATCTCTCATATCAATAAGAACGACAGGTTTACCATTAGCTAATGCTTCAATATTTTTCTTTTGTGTTCTTACTTGAGGGCCAAGCATAACAATATCAAAATCATTGATCACTTTTTGAACTTGAGTTGCTGGCACAGCATCAATTGTTGCTTGAACACCTTTTGCCTTTGCTGCTTTATCCATTCTTTGAACAAGCATACTTGTTGACATTCCAGCACAACATACTAATAAAATTTTCATAACTATATTCCTCTCTTTCTTTTTTACACCTTTACTATAACTCACATTTTTTTGCAATGTATTCATTATTCTCATTTAGAAAAAAAATATCAAAGCGCTTTCGATTTATTGCGACTTTTTTGATAATTTATTATTTTTAACTGTTAAAGAAAGAATATGATATATGATTTTGTTAGAATGATAATGTATGGAGGATTTATTATGATAAAAGCGGTTATTTTTGATATGGATGGTTTATTAATTGATAGTGAAATGATTTCTTATAAATGTTATCGAGATTTATTAAAGAGTTATGGTTTTGAGTTTACTTTAAAAGAATATATAAAAGATTATCCTGGTAAACAACTGATTACATCATTAAACTACATTAAAGATCACTATCAACTTAATTATGATATAGAAAAAACAATTGATGTTTTCCATGAATATGAAGCAAAATATATTGAAGAAGATGGTGTTGATTTAAAATCTGGTGCTAAAGAACTTCTTAAATACTTGAAAGAACATCATTATAAAACAATTATTGCAACATCAAGTAGAGAAAAACGTGCACAAAGTTTATTAGAAAAACATCAAGTAATGCAATATATGGATAATATTGTTTATGGTTTCGAAGTTGAACATGGTAAACCAGCTCCTGATATCTTTTTAAAAGCTTGTGAAAAACTTGATGTTTTACCAAATGAAGCACTTGTTTTAGAAGATAGTGAAGCAGGAATTGATAGTGCTTATCAAGCACATATTCCGGTTATTTGTATTCCTGATTTAAAGGAACCTGATGAAGTACATAAAGAAAGAACAGCTTGTTTATTATCTTCATTGGATCAAGTTATTGAATATATTGAAAAAAGCAACGGTTAAGTTGCTTTTTATAATGTATCTAAAAATTGTTCATAATCTTTAAGAATTTTTTCTAATTCTTCATACGTATTTACTTTTGAAAGTTCATTTTTAACAGCAGACGAATTTTTTAAACCTTTGATATACCAAGGAGCATGTCCTCTCATTTGTGACATAGCAATTCTTTCAGGTTCAATCGTCATTAATCTTTGAGCATGTGTTAAGCACCATGCTATTTTTTCTTTATAAGTTGGTTCAGGAATATCTGTTTCATGTTCTAAACTTTCTACAACTTGTTTAATAAGCCATGGATTTCCAAGTGCTGCACGACCAATCATAATCGCATCACAACCTGTTTCTTTCAACATTCTTCTGGCATCTTCTACACTTCTAATATCACCATTTCCAATAACTGGGATATTAACAGCTTCTTTAACAGCTTTGATAATTGACCAATCGGCATGTCCTTCATACATTTGTGAACGTGTTCTTCCATGAACAGCAATTGCGCTTGCACCAGCTTTTTCAATTAATTTAGCTACTTCTACAGCATTGATATGTTCTTTATCAAAACCACTTCTAATTTTAACAGTTACTGGTTTACTTACATTTTTTACAATATTACTTACAATATCATAAATCAATTGAGGATTTTGAAGAAGTTTACTTCCCGCATTTGCCTTTAAAACTTTATTTACAGGACAACCACAGTTAATATCAATAATGTCACAATTAGAATGTTGATCAATAAACTTCGCAGCCTGTACCATACTTTCTACTTCTCCACCAAATAATTGAATACTCACAGGATGTTCTCCTTCATCTACTTGTAACATTTCAATTGTTTTTTGGTTTCCATAACAAATTGCTTTATCACTTACCATTTCAGAATAAACAAGACCTGCGCCAAATTCTTTCACAATTTTACGAAAAGCCATATTTGTAATACCAGCCATTGGTGCCATAATTACGGGATTTTTGATTTCTATTTCTCTAATTTTCAAAATTTAATTCCTCCTGTATATAATTTAAACAATTGTACATAATATAAACAGATAACTTATATATTCCCTCTATTTTCCTCCCCCAAATAGATATAAGTTATCTTAATAAAGAGTTGATTTCCTAGAAAAATAAAGGCTTATGCCTTTATTTTTCTTTACAAGTCAATCCTGCATTCTTTTGATTTTTTAAAGTATCTTTTAAAGAGATATATTCTATATCTTTATAACTTCCATTAGTTCTAACAAGTCCTGCATCTACAAGATCTTTCATATATTCATTATCATATTGAATATCAACTGTATAAATCACTTTATTTCCTTTAACCTTTAATGAAGCTTTAACACCATTTACACCTTTATAAAAATTATTACTATTTTTTATATAATCCTTATAATAAGAAATTGGATATGTATCTGAAATATAATCACTATAATCATATGTGACTTGTGTTTTTGTTTCTTTAACTTTTTCATCACTAGAAATGACTTCTACTTTCTCCGTTGTAATCATATCTAGGTTTCCTTTACATATTGTTGTTTTTGTTAAATGACTTGTTAAATAGAAAACAATTCCACCTATCAATACAATAAAGATAATTCCTATTATTAATACTTTTATTTTCTTTTTCTTGTTTTCCATTTTTTTCTCCTTTAAAAAAATCACATTTTTCAATGTGATTATAAACGATTTATTAAATTTTGCAATTCTTCCTCACTAAATTGATATTTTGTATTACAAAATTGACATGTGATTTCACAACCATGATCTTCATCAATCATACTTTGAAGTTCTTGTTTTCCAATTGTTGATAAAGCATTGATCATTTTTTCTCTTGAACAATCACAAGTAAAGAATAAATCTTGTTGATCTGTGATTTCAACATCATCAAAAATCATTTTTAAGATTTCTTCTGGTGTTTTTCCTTCATGAATTAATGAAGAAACAGCAGGGAAATCTTTTATTTTTTCTTCAATATAAGAAATATCTTCTTCAGTAGCATCTGGTAATAATTGAATAATAAAACCACCTGAAGATAAGATTTCATTTGTTTCATCAACTAAAACACCTACAGAAACAACAGATGGTGTTTGTTCACTTGCCATGAAATAATAAGAAAAATCATCACCGATTTCTCCAGTTTGAAGAGGAACTGTTCCACAGAATGGTTCTTTTAACCCCATATCTCTAATAACTTGTAACGTTCCTTGTGTTCCAACAGCCACACCTACTGCTAAATGTCCAGTATCATTATAAGTATAATGAACATGTGGATCACCTACAAAACCTTTAATATGTCCATCACCACATGTAACAGCCATCATTGTTCCAATAGGTCCACCACCATTAATTGTGACAGTCATTTTTTCATTATTTTTATTCATTGCAGCCATCATAAGAGTTGCTGACATCATTCTTCCAAGAGCAGCAGATGCTGTAGGCCACAAATCATGTTCTTGTCTTGCTTTTTCTAATAACTCAGTTGTTTGACATGCAAAAACACGACAATTTTTACTATTGACTAAACCTCTAACTAAATAATCTTTCATTTTTCTTTTCTATAAAAAGAACACGGAAGAAAATATCGGAATAATCATACTTAGTGATATTAAGATGATTACAATTCTCTTTGTTCGTGTACTCATATTTATCCCCTTTCTAAATGAAAAAAAGCGAATTTCGCTTTATTTCATTTCATCTAATAAATCATCTTGATCATCAATTGATGGTTTTTCTTCTTTAACTTCTTGAACAGGTTCTTCAGTTAAAGTTCCATCATGATGTTCTAACATTTTACCTGTATTATATAAAGATTCAATATCTTCACCAGATAATGTTTCATGTTCAAGTAATGCTTCTGCAATACAAATAAGTTTTTCTTTATTTTGTTCAATAATATTTGTTGCTTCTTGATAACAAGCATCAATAATTTTACGTACTTGAACATCAATTTCATAAGCAATTTGTCCTGAATGTGTATTACTTCTTTGAGTATAATCTCTACCTAAGAAAACTTGTCCATTTTCAGAATCATATTGAATAGGTCCAAGCTCTGACATACCTAATTCAGTAACCATCATTCTCGCAATTCTAGTTGCTTGTTCAATATCATTATGTGCTCCTGAACTTACATCTCCAAAGAAGACTTCTTCAGCCACACGTCCACCCATATATCCTGAAATAGTTGCTTTTAATTGACTCTTAGTTTGGAAATATGTTTCTTCTTTAGGTGTCATTAAGTTATAACCACCTGCTTGTCCACGAGGAACAATTGTAACTTTTTGTACTTTATTGGCATCTTCTAAAGTTAAACCAATTAAAGCATGTCCTGCTTCATGGTAAGCCACTAAGCGTCTTTCTCTTTCAGTATATTTACGTGATTTCTTAGCAGGTCCACCCATAACACGGTCTACTGCTTCATCAATATCAGCCATTGTAATTAAATCATGATTTTGTCTTACAGCAAGTAAAGCAGCTTCATTTAAAACATTTGAAAGTTCTGCCCCAGAGAATCCTGGTGTACGTTGAGCAATGTTATCAAAGTTAACATCTGGTGTAAAACGTTTATTTCTTGCATGAACTTTTAAGATTTGACTACGTGCACGTTTATCTGGATTAGCTACTTGGATTTGTCTATCGAAACGACCTGGTCTAAGTAAAGCTGGATCTAAGACATCTGCACGGTTTGTAGCTGCTAAAACGATAATTCCTTCATTTCCAGAGAAACCATCCATTTCAACTAATAATTGGTTAAGTGTTTGTTCACGTTCATCGTGTCCTCCACCCATACCAGTACCTCTTTGACGACCAACTGCATCAATTTCGTCAATGAAGATAATACATGGTGCTGTTTGTTTTGCTTTTTTGAACATGTCTCTTACACGTCCAGCACCAACACCAACGAACATTTCTACGAATTCAGAACCTGAAATTGAGTAGAATGGAACGTTTGCTTCACCTGCTACCGCTCTAGCAAGTAATGTTTTCCCTGTCCCTGGTGGACCTACAAGTAAAACACCACGTGGGATCTTAGCACCCATATCAGCAAATTTCTTTGGTGTTTTTAAGAAGTCAACTAATTCTTTAACTTCTTCTTTTTCTTCATCCATTCCAGCAACATCACTAAAATGTGTTTTAGAATTTTTTTCTAGTTTAGCTCTTGAATTACCAAATTCAAATGCTTTGTTATTACCACCAGCAGTATTTGACATCATCTTCAAGAAGAAGAACATTCCACCAAATAAAATCAAGTATGGTAATAAACTTATAATGAAGTTCAAGAATTGATTTCTTTCAGCATCATTGACAACATTGATTTTTGTACCATTTTCATCTAACAAGCTAATTAAAGAATCTAATTCAGTTTCTGTTCTTGGAATAACAACAGAAAATTTAGTATCTTCTTTTTTACCATTGCTTGCTTTTTTAGAATATGTTCCACTTACATCAATGACTAATGATTTAGGAACGATTTCTACATCTTTTACTTTTTCTTTTTGAACTATCTCTATAAACTTATCATATCTAATTTCTGACGATTCACTTTGATTAAAGAAAGGAATTGCCACAGAAATAACCATCAATACAATAAGCCATGGTAGGATAGACTTCAACAATCCTTTTTTATTTCCCATAAAATCTCCTAACTATTTTTTATAACAATCTTCTTTTAATATACCTATATAAGGTAATTGACGATAACGTTCATTAAAATCAAGACCATATCCTACAACAAAGGCATTAGGAATTTTAAATCCTGAATAATCAGCTTTCATATCAAAAACACGACCTTCTTCTTTATCTAATAAAGTCACGATTTTAACACTCTTAGCATGTCTTTTTTCTAACATTTCTTTAACGTTATATAAAGTCTTTCCAGTATCTAAAATATCTTCTACGATTAAAACATTCTTACCACGAATATCTTCTTTAATATCTTGTCTAACAACTAATGTTTTAGATTCAACACCACTATAACTACTTACTGACATAAAGTCGAATTTAACATCACTTTTTAAATGTTTAGCAAGTTCTGCCATAAATGGAACTGAACCTTTTAATAAACCAACTAATAAAATTTCTTGACCAGCATAATCTTGATCAATTTGTTTTGCTAATTCATCACATTTAGCCTTAATTTCTTCTTCTGTATATAATATTTCTTTTATATCCTTGTGCATACCTTACACCTCACTTACATGTGTCATATTTTATCACAAAAACATTTGGTTTTGTATATAAATACTTGATATTTTTGGCGATATGTGGGATCAAAATGATCTCACCATGGCAATTTTCAACAATTGGCCATATTTTACGCTCATCTCTAGGAATTTTACGATCTATAAATAGCCTAGAGACCTTTTTTGTTCCTCCAGATGTTTTGATTGTATCACCATTTTTAAAACATCTGATAACTATTGGAAAGTCTTCTTTTGAAAGAAAAACACCATCGTGAAGATGTCCTTGATCTGTTAAAAAATAATGTAATTGTTGATCTTTATAAAAAGATTCATACTTTACATAATAAGTATCGTCAATTTCTTTTTTTCTAACGGCTACATTATTATACTTTTTTATGAACACAAAATTAACAGGTAATGATATTTCAATATTTGGTTTTTTTGAATGGATTTGTTTAATAATTTCTTGTACTAAGTTTTCTGTTATTAGTGGTGGATAGATTTCTTTTTTTAACATATAATAAATGATTTGATCTAATGATTCTGTTGGTAACTTATATAAATACAAGAAATGATTTTGATCATATTCTTGATAAATTTGTTGGAGTTTTGCTTGTTGGATTTTATATTGTTGATTATGTTTTTTTGACTTTTCTATTAATTCTTGTTCATTATATTTTTTAAGATCAATATGTCTTACATGATTACGTGTATAACGTGTATCATAGTTTGTATAGTCTTCATGATATTCAAGATGATTTTTAGTACAATAATCTATAAGTTGTTGTTTTTTTAACTTTAATAAGGGTCTTACAATATGCATATTTTTAACATAAGATTGTTCTTTTATACCCAAATATCCCTTTGTGTTATGTCTTTGTAATTGCATCACGATCGTTTCTAAATGATCATTTAAATGATGCCCTAAAATAATCGTATCAATCCCATTTAAATCACCTATTTCTTTATAAAAAGCATATCTTTTTTCTCTTGCTAACATTTCAAAATTACCTTTTTGATATTCTTTTTTATCACCTTGCCTTACATAAAAAGGAAGATGATGATTTTGACAATAACTACGTACGAGATTTTCATCAAAATCACTATCTTCTCTAAAATGATAATTATAATGTACAACAATAACATTATATGCTTTTTTAACTAACATATCTAATAAAGCCATAGAATCTACGCCACCAGATACCCCTACAAGATATTTTCTATTTTTATCTAATAAACTTTCATCTAACATAATATCACCGCTTGTATTATAGCATATCTCTTACGAATTTCTATTGACCACTTTAATAACAATAATACTCATATCATCTAGATCTTTCTTTTGAAAAGATTTTTGAAAAAGAAAGGAAACAATTTCATAAACCGACATTTTTTCAATTTCTTCTTGATATTTTTTTAATAAATCAAAGAAATGCTCTCCTACTCCATCACTTGTAAGAATCAATATATCATTTTCTTTGATTTTCATATCATAAGAAACCATCTTCATTGTAGAAGCCATTCCTACTGGTAAAGAATGAGAATGTAAAACATCTATTTGATGATTTCTTATTAAATAACTTTCATAAGCTCCATATTTAATTACTTTTAATCTTGAATTCATTAAATTAAAATCAAATAAATCTAATGTTGTATACATATCTCCTTGATTCTTTATCTTTAATAACGTATTTAAAGTATTCAATGTATCTTTTAATTGAATGCCATTTTTAAGCAATTGACTTAAGACATCCAATGTCAATTTACTTTCCTTATAAGCAATATAACCTTGTCCCATACCATCAGATAAAGCCACATAATGATGTTCATCCAAGCCAAAAGTAAGAATACTATCTCCACATTGTTGTTCTAAAGCATACTGTTTTTTCGCAAGTTGTAATGTATATTTAAGTTCATGTTTTAATAAAATTGAAGTGTAACCTATTTGAAGATGTTGCTTTTTAATAGAGACAAGATCTAATGATTCATTTAAATAATTTTCTAAAATAGGAATAAGTTCTTCTGTTACAGTTTTTTCATCTATATCTTCTATTCCTATTTCTAACATATAATTTTCATAATCTTTTTTTATTTTCTTTAAATAATACACTTCAAAATGATACGCTTTTAAATGTTCTAAGATTTTCTTTTCATTATCTTGTTCATCTATCTTTTTAGAAAAGTTTTGAAAAACATGCCCCATGATTGAAAACTCTTGAAATAAATCTTTTTTTAAATGATCATGTGCATGATTAACTTTTAACATCTTAAAATAACCTTTTTGATGATTCTTTAAACTCTTTAAATAATCATCCGGCTTTAAACAATGTTGATAAATATATTGATAATCATCTACCTCTAAATCTTTTTGAATTCCCTTAGAAATCAACTTACCTAAACGACTCATTCCTTCTTGACCATAAAAACAATATTTTTTAGAAGAACAATGATGACACACATCCTCATAAACATATCCCACATATTCAGATAAATGGGTTTCTTGATTTTCTTCTTTAAAAACTTCTGTGAGTTGATGAAATAAAGATGCAAAAGCATCGGCTTTACTTTTAAGTTGTTCTTGATAACTTATTTCTATAAATTCTGGATTGATCTTTATTTTTTTATTTTTAAATTGTGGAGAAATCATAAATAAAAAAACTGGAACAAGAATCACAAAAGCATAATAGAAGTAATTATAGTTAATAAAAAAAGGTAATGTAATATGTGATAATAAGAAAATAGACATGAATAGATATTTGTTTTTAGGTTGTATCATAAAAAAGAAACTCATTGGTAATATTAAGGATAAGACATCATCTTTTAATGATGGAGCTATAAGCATTAAAAGAATAGAAAGATATAAAATAATAGGCATGACTTTTTCAATTGATAAATAATAAATAGAAATTAATAAGAAATATCTTAAAAAGATCATTGTATATGTTGTATTAAAAGGAATAAAACTAATAAACAAAGTACATACCACAACAATTAATGCTTGTAATCTTTTTATATTTAAAACATTTTTATTTTGATGAATAATCAAAGGAATAATTTCTTGATCAAGATAACAATTAAACAACGTTAACATGATAAGAACTGTTGTTTGTAAGATGTTATAATGATTCGCATAGAAAAAGGGAATCAAAATTGCTGTCATAATAAAAGAAATATACTTTGTTTTTAATAAATGTGTAAAATTAAGAAGATAAATGGTCAGTAATAATGTAATGATGACCACGATTGTAAATGTATCTTGATTAATAATCGATATTCCTATAATAGCTGTTAAAAAGCATATAAGATACAGATATCCACTATAAAACGATACAATAAATAAAGGTAATAAAAAAGGTAAGGCTGTTTCTTGTATTTTAGCGTAACTTAAAATAATGGTACTAAAAAATATAATGATTGGTAAAATATAATGCACGTGTTTTTGTTTATTGACGATAACTAAATCCATTTTATTTCCACCTCGTAATCATTATATAGAGTTTATTTTAAATATTTTGTCACTAAAAAAAGACATCTTTAAATTGATGCCTTTTATTTTGAATTATCCATTTAACTCATTTTAATAAAAATATGAATAACTCTATTTATTTAACATTTTACGATAAAGTACATCTTGGTAAAACCAAGATTTATGGATTTTATCAAATCCATTTCTTTCTAATAGCTTAATTGATTTTATATTATCTTCATATACATGACATAAACATATTTTAAAAGAATATGTTTCATACATTACCTTAAATACACTCTTTAATGCTTCACTTGCATATCCTTTAGACCAGTGAACACTATCTAAAGTATATCCTAAAGTAAAAGTTGTATGCCCATCTATTTCAATAAAGATATCTCCAATAAGCTGATTGTTTTCTTTTAAATAAAGACCAAATTGGTAGTTACCAATTTGTCCATGAAATGGATGCTTTTGACAATATTCAATACGGCTAATAGCCTTATTTAAGGGATATTCATCCCATGATTGATACATTGCTACTTCTTCTTTATCACGATATTCACTAAAACGTTTAGCATCATCTAATGTAAGTGGCTTGATTATGAGTCTTTCTGTTTCTATATTCATATTATTTTAAATTATAATAGATAAATAACATTCTATCTTTTCCATTAATATCTTTAATAATTTCAAAAGGATAATCTCCAAAGAATTCCTTGATTGCTGTTTCCATCAATTCTCTTTGATCAAATCCCATTTCAAAAGCTAATAAAGCTCTATCATTTAATAAAGGTTTTACTTCTTTAAAAATCTTACGATAGAAATAAAGACCATCATTTCCTCCAAATAATGCTACATGAGGTTCGTTATCTTTAACCATTGCTTCAATATCTTGATCATTAGGAATATAAGGTGGATTAGAAACAAAGATATCTACCTTTTCATGTGTATCTAATAAAGGTTGTAACATATCCCCATTTCTAAATTCAACATTTGCTCCTAATGTTTTCGCATTTTCTTGAGCGACAACTAAAGCTTCTTTAGAAATATCTGTCGCAATAACTTTTAAACGTGGTTCTTCTAAAGCAAGAGTAATCGCAATAGCTCCACTTCCTGTTCCTACATCACATAAATGAATTTCTTTATAATCATTAAAGTAATCATCAATACGATATAAAATATTTTCTACTAATTCTTCTGTTTCATAACGAGGAATCAATACATCTTCATTTACTTTAAAATCTCTACCAAAGAAACTTTCACATCCTTTGATATATTGAATAGGTTTTCCTTGATAATATTCTTCCATTCCTGCAAGAAAAGCTTTTTCTAATTCAGGTTCTACTTCTTCATTCATCATTAAATAAAGTTCATGAGGTTCTTTTTTAGCAAGATGATAAAATAAGACTTTTGCGACATTGACATCTTTATGTTCATCATCTAATTTACTTTCGGCTTCTTTAATTAATTCTCTAACTGTTTTCATTATTTTTGTCCTTCTAATTTAAGACGTTGATCTTCATTAATTAATGCTGTAATAATATCATCTAATTTACCTTCAATAATACGATCTAATTGTTGAATTGTAAGTCCAATACGATGATCTGTTACACGGTTTTGAGGATAGTTATAAGTTCTGATCTTTTCAGCACGATCTCCTGTACCAACTTTAGATTTTCTTTCACTATCAATTGCTTCTGTTTGTTGAGATTGGAAGTAATCATAAACACGTGCTACTAAAGCTTTCATTGCTTTATCACGGTTATCATGTTGAGAACGTCCATCTTGACTTGTTGCCACAATTCCTGTTGGTAAGTGAGTAATACGAACAGCTGAATCTGTTTTATTGATATGTTGTCCTCCGGCACCACTTGCACGATAAGTATCAATTCTTAAATCACTTTTGTTAATTTGTACATCCACTTCTTCCATTTCTGGCATAACTAATACTGTTGCAGTTGAAGTATGCACACGTCCTTGTGTTTCAGTCTTAGGAACACGTTGAACACGGTGTGATCCAGATTCATATTTTAATTTACCATAAACACCATCACCAATCACGTTGAATGAAATAAGTGAGAAACCACCAGCTTCAGATTCTTCAGCTTCCATAACTTCTACTTTCCATCCTTGGCTTTCAGCATATTTTACATACATTCTATATAAATCACCCGCAAAGATGTTTCCTTCATCTCCACCAGCAGCTCCACGGATTTCCATGATAACGTTTTTATTATCATTTGGATCTTTAGGAATTAATTCTAATTCTAATTTTTTAATAATATCTGGCATTCTTTCTTCTAATTCATCTAATTCCATTTTTGCCATTTCTTTAATTTCAGGATCATTTTCCTTCATTAATTCTTTAGCACCATCAATACCATCTTTTACTTCTTTATATTCTTGAAACAAATCATAAGCAGCTTGTAAAGAAGCTTGTTCTTTTGTAACATCTGTCATTTTTTTAATATCAGTACCAATATCTGGATCCATCAACATATGACCTAATTCTTCATATCTATTTTCCATAGATACTAATCTATCTAACATACTTTCATTCATAGCTTTTACCTCCGTTAATTTTTTATACTCATAGCACAATAATAATACATGAAATACACGATTTAAACAAGAAAAAACGGGCGTTAATGCCCATTTGGAACTTGATCTAATAATTCTTTTTCTTTAACTAAATCTGCATATAATAAGTCCCCTTGTAAAATAACTAAGAAAATAAGGGCACCCCAAATTGCACGATCTTTAAAATAAGCACATAAAACAGTTGAAAAAATTGCTCCAGCTATAAAACATAAAATCATACATAAATGTCTTAAAGAACGATTTAAATATTTCTTTTCATGTCTTTTTCTCAACCAACGAACAAAGAAACTTCCTGTTTGTCTAATATGATTTGTGACAAAAGTTGTTGCCATCCCAACCTTTTCTGCTTGTCTAAAAGTATTAAACTGCATAGCACAGATAAAGTTGATTGTTACTTGAAAGACTTGATCTGGAACACTACTTGGTAACAATCCAAGAATAATAACCGTTATAATTTCAATACCAATTAAAATAGTATCCCATCTTAATTTTCTATATTTCTTTATTTTTAAAGCTAAATATTCAGAAACCATGGTTCCAATAAAATAAGAACTAATAGGAATCAATAAATAAGCCGCTCTCGACCAATCCATATTTCCTAAAGCCATCCCAAATAAAACAATATTAGCTGTTTGAGCATTACAGAAAACGCCACCTTTGACTGAAAAAGTATAAGCACCAAAGAATCCACCTACAGTAATCAATAATAAGAAACAACGCCAACGTTCACACTCTAGAAAGCCTTCTTCTTTTTGTTCAAGCTCTTCTTCTACTTCTTCTAATTCATTTTCTAATTGTTCAACATTCTGTTCTACTTCGCCATAATCTTTCATATTTCTCACCGCGAATATTATAGTCCTCTGATAAATTGTTATCAAGATGGAATTCTATTAAAAAAGACACATTTTCATGTGCCTTAATCATAATTTTCATACTTTGTATCACTCATCAAATATTCATATTCCGATTCATGTTCTTCATCTCTACCAGCAGTATATTCATAACTAAAAATAATGACTTTATTTTTAGTCGCAAATGTTCCATAAACAAGTCCACCTGCTTTTTTATTATTTTTATTTTTAAATTCATATCTATAACCTGGCTTATCTGTATTATCTGATTGATAACTTCTTTTTTTAACATTTTCTTCTGTATGATATGTTTGATATATTTCATTTTTTAAAAATGCATAAACCTCTTTTCTTTTAGACATACTTTCAACATCTATTGCTTTTAAAGTAATTTTATTATTTTTATCTAGTTGATAGCAATGATAATAGTCATTTGATTCATGACTTTGTTTATATTTTAAAGGAAATATGTAGGGAATTTTATCTATTTCATAGTGCTTCATTTCAACTATTTTCATATCACACCCTGTTAGTAAAACAACTAATATTAATAATATTATCTTTTTCATTTTTTATCACCTTGATCCTATGTAAATTGTTTTAATATTATTTTTTGTTAATACAATTTGGTAATCTTTATTTGTATAAGTATTTCCTTTTTTCTTAAAAGATTTTATAGCTTGATCATATTTTTTATAATGTATTTTATTTGTATCAAATTGATAAGTATGATCATCATTTAAAAAATCAATATAAGCCTCATTTTCTCTTGTTTCATAATCTGTAAGAATAACAATAAACTTAAATATTCCTTTTTTATATAAATCCTTTTTAATCGTGATATTTCTTTCATAATAAACAATCTCTTGACCTTTTAATTCTTTAACATAATCTCTGGTTTTTGTTTTAACTGTTTCACTTTCATAAATATCATCTATTTGTTCTAAAGTTTCATATTGATTTTTACTTTGATTCGTATTTATAAACAAAGATAATGTAAGAATGGCCATAAAAAGATATCTCATTTGTTTTGTATTAAATGTAGGACTTAATTTTTGTAATATACCAATGATAATAACTGGTATAAACATCATATAAAAAGCATTAGCACTTAATAAAGAAGTAACGATAATACCTATCAAATAAATAATAGAAATAGCAAAGATCAAATAATCTTTTATACCATTTAATTTCTTTAATATCCTTAAACTTTTATCATATTTTAAAGCATATAAAATTGACAAATTCAAAATAGATGACAACAAAATACCTATAGCTACAGTAAAAATCATTAATACGATAAAATATTTAGTAAATCCTTCATAATAAACAATTGGAAAACCAATTTCAAAGAAATCAATCATCAATAACTTACCAATACCAAATAAGAAATAAGCTAAGATTGGATAAATAAAATAGCGAATCTTTTTAAATTGTTTTATTTTATTATTTTTCTTAATTAACCATCTGACACATGTGCATAGTATGGTTCGGATAAAT
>NZ_JBKYAR010000009.1:0-29041 GCF_047023275.1 Faecalibacillus sp.
CTTCTGCCATTCTTTCCATTCCTTCACACATATCTATTTCATCTCCTTCTGGTAAATCTCTAATTAAATCTAAGCTTCCTGTAATGATAGCTGCATAAATAAAGTTATCTCTATTCATCTTTACTTTTCGATGCAATCCTTCATAGTTCCCTTTATACATCTCTTGGATGGCTTCTATAAAATATCTTGTTTGTTCATCTTTGATCTTACTGGTATCTATTTCTTTAACATCTACTAAATAGATTTTCCAATCATTAAAGTAGGGGTTTAATTCTTCTGGTATATCAAAATAATTATTTAGTTTTACTGGGGCATTCCATTTCTTATCTCCCGTATAAAAAACGATCATAACTTGAGGAACTAATCTTTTGTTCTTTTTGTTTTTTAACTGTTTTAAATACTCCAACATTTCATAGATTCCACATCGAATTACCATTTCAAAATCAATCGTACTTTGATGTTCAATACTCAAGAGACAATAGACACCATTGATATCCGTTTTTTACGACAATGTCCCTTCTTCTTTTTTTATCTTCTGCACTCTTTGTATCATCGATAATAAATGATGTATCATTTTCATAACGTACAAGTCTTTCAGGATGAATGACTTGTTTGCCATCAAACAAGATGGCATTATATAAAGATGCAAAATGAGTATCATTGCTAAGGAAAGTACGACAGGCACTATCGGGTGTTAATTTATTTGTTAGTATCAATTATTATTACCTGCTTTCTTATTGATTTGAGGTAACTTATCTAGATTTGTTACAAATAAATTGTATCATATGTCCTTCTCTATTTCGTCTCAAATTTGTTTCATATTTATCTCAGTTTTGTCTCAAACTTAATTCACAAATACTTCTTTTCTGTTATTATTATATACTTTCTTTTATTTTAATTCATTGGACAGATTGTCCAATGAATCACTATTCATAAATACAATAAAAGCCTGTCAACAAATTATTTTGTCAACAGGTTAAAATATCTTTAAAAAGTATCTTTATTGTAAATATTAAGTAGTCCTATCCGTGATTTAACACCAGTTTTTTTATAAATAGAAGAAATATATCTTTCTAATGTTCGTTTTGAAACATACATATTATTAGCAATATCTTGGACACTATCTTCTGTTGAAGTAAGATATTCAAAGACTTCAATTTCTCTAGGAGTAAAAGTATACTGCTCTTTGATTTTTAGCAACTTCTCTTCTTTTGAAAATAAAGCTATTTTACTTTCACCTAATTTTTCAATCAAAACTTTTCTTTGTAAACTATATGTAGATGCAATAATAGTAACTATGACAAATAAACAAATAACTAAAACAACAACAATTAAATTTCCTTGTGAATTAATCAAAACCAATGAACTTCTAGATAAGATTACCGCTGCTAGATTATTCACAGCTCTTCCTAGCCCTGCCCACAAATCAGGAAATTTCATATAACTAGCAATCTCCATAAAACTCGCAGTAAAAAAGACAACGAAGAATCCAGATGTCATATAAAAAATAAGCAAACCTATTAAAAGTGACTCTGAATACTTTAAAACAATAATACAAATTGTTGATAATAACATGACACAATACATAATCATGCTCATAAATCTACGATCTTTAAAATCAAAAATAATTCCACCAAGTAAGCCACTTAACGCTAACAAAACACGTGGGAATTCTTCTATGTTTACTTCCCCTGTAGCATGTAAAAGTGTTACTGCATTATCAAGAGTACTAAAAACACATGACATCATAAAAACAAGTAAAATCAATAACCCACCACATATTTGTCTTTCTTTTTTGACCTTTGAAACATCTAAATGATGATTTAAGGTATTAGGAATTGTTGTGAGTATAAACATTAAAATACCCATAAATATATCTAAAACAATATTTTCTATAAATGGTAAAGAAACAAAATTATTATTTATAAATTGCAAAATAATACCAATCATATAAGAGATTCCTACACATCTAGCAAGATACTTTTGATCAGGAAGTATACATATGGCTTTATAGGAAGTAACACCACCTAATCCTCCTAAAAAAAGAAATAAAATAAGTCCTGTTATAAGTGTAATCAAGTAAGTAGGATGTAAATAGATAATTGTAATTAAAGCAACAATAATTATTGCACTTATACCTATACATATACGGCGAGATAATCCTTTAAAATAACGATTATATACGGGATATAAAACAAACCCTAGACAACTCGTTCCTAAGACATAATTTTGTGATAAAACAACTGTATTTTCAGACACTAAAAGAGAAATCATATCTACAAACAAATACTCTATCCCCAAAAAGATGAATGTAAAAATAGCCATCAACATAATTACTTTTATGTAATTTATTTTTTCTTCAGCTTTCATAATTTCATCCCCTTTTTTTAATATTAATGAAAATAAAATGTTAAATCAAGTTTATATAAACAAAAACACAAGAATTAATCTTGTGCTTCATCTTTATCATCATAGTAATTTCTTACCAATGATTGTGTTTTTCTAATATGTTTTTCTACATTTGCTTTTGCAAGTGCTTTATCTTTCTTTACAATCGCTTCATAAATTTCTTTATGTTCTTGTGCTGCTTCAATTAAACGATTTGGTTGTTTAATTGAATGTCTGGAAGTAACATGAATATAATAGTTAATATCTGACAATAATTGTTCAAAATATTGTGAATGAGTTGCTCTATAAATAGCTTCATGGAAATCAATGTTTACTTCTGTAAATCTTTCTTGATCATTTTTTTCAGCATAGAATTCTAATAAATCATAGATTTCTTTAATTCTATCTAATTCTTCTTGAGTAATACGATCAATAGCAAGTTGTACAGATAAACTTTCTAAAACAACACGAATTTCTAACATATCATCAATATCTCTTGATGAAAAACCTAATACATAAACTCCTTTATTAGGAATACTTTTAACTAATCCTTCTAACTCTAATTGTTTTAAAGCTTCTCTAATAGGTGTTCTAGAAATATTTAGTTCTTTAGAAAGAACAACTTCATTTAATTTTTGTCCTTTTTCATATTCTTCATTTAAAATCTTATCTCTTAAAATACAAAAGATACGATGTCCTAAGGAACCATGTCCTGCATTTTCTAAAATATTTTTTTTCATACTATAACCTATCTATAATTGCTTGCGTGAATTCCTTTGTAGAAGCATGTCCACCAATATCACGCGTTACAATTTTTCCCTCTTCTACGACTTTTGAAAGTGCATCACGTAGTCTATTTGCTTGATCATTTTGTCCTAAGGCTTCTAACATTAAAGCAAACGCTAAAAGAAGAGCACTTGGATTGGCAATGCCTTGTCCTGCAATATCAGGAGCACTACCATGAACAGCTTCATAAATACGGTATTCATCTCCAATATTTCCACTAGGAGCAAATCCTAAACCACCTACTAAACCTGCACATAAATCAGAAACAATATCTCCATATAAATTAGGAGCCACTAAAACATCAAATGTTTCTGGTCTTAAAACAAGTTGCATACACATATTATCTATGATAACTTCTTGTTTTTCGATTTCTGGATAATCTTTACCTACATTTCTAAAACATTCTAAGAATAATCCATCTGTAAATTTCATAATATTTGCTTTATGAATGGCTGTGACTTTTTTTCTACCATTTGCCTTAGCATATTCAAAAGCATAACGACAAATTTTTTCACTTGCTTCTCTAGTAATTAATTTAATACCATGAGCAACATCATCACCCACCATATATTCAATTCCTTTATAAAGATCTTCCGTATTTTCACGAATCATGACTAAATCAATATTTTCATATTTAGAATCAATTCCTTTAAAAGAACGAATTGGTCTTACATTGGCATAAGTTGCAAATTTTTGTCTTAAAGCAACATTGACACTTCTAAAACCAGTCCCAATAGGTGTTGCTGTTGGACCTTTTAATGCCCATTTATATTCTTTAATAGCATCTACAAGTCCTGGTTCAAAGACTTCTTTTGTTTTAGCGGCATATTCTGCACCTGCTTGATATTCTACCCATTCAATATCTAAATTCATGGCTTTTGTAATGTCAACAACACTTTGTGAAATTTCTTTTCCGATTCCATCACCTGGAATTAATACTGCTTTCATTAAAAGTCACCTCCTAATTCTTTAATTGCATTTAATAGACCACCATATTGAATCATTGTTTTTTCTCTTGGTGATAATTTTAATTTTGCGGTAATTGTTTGATTATTTGTTTTATTGATAACAGTAATATCTTTATTGTTTTCAACACTATCTAATAAATTAATTAATTCATATTCATCTTGATCATTAAAGAAATCGTAATCTTTTTGATCAATAACAAGTGGTAAAATACCATTATTAATTAAGTTTGAACGATGAATTCTTGCAAATGAAATAGCAAAAATTGCTTTGATCTTTAAATAATTAGGAACAAGGGCTGCATGTTCACGTGAAGAACCTTGACCATAGTTATCTCCACCAACAATAAATCCTCCACCATTTTCAATACATCTGTTATAGAATTGATCATCTACTTTACAGAAAGAGAATTTAGCAAGATATGGAACATTACTTCTATATGGAAGCAATTTAGAATCAGATGGCACAATATGGTCTGTAGAAATATTATCTCCTACTTTTAAACATACTTTACCTTTAAATGTATCTGGTAATTTATCTCCACGAGGAACTGGTTTAATATTTGGTCCCATATAAACTTCATTTTGAGGATCATATTCATCAATAAAGAAATTCTTATTCTTCACAAATGGTGTATTTTCAATATCATCTAAATACATATCATCTTCAAATTCATCTGTTAAATAACCTTTAATTGCACTTAAAGCAGCAACTTCAGGAGATACTAGATAAACACTGGCGTCATTTGTTCCTGAACGTCCTTTAAAGTTACGGTTGATAGTTCTAAGTGAAACACCTTTAGAAAGAGGTGCTTGCCCCATACCAATGCATGGTCCACAACCACATTCAAGAATTCTGGCACCAGAAGCAATCATGTCTGCTAAAGCTCCACATTTAGAAAGCATTGCTAGAATACTAGAAGAACCTGGAGCAATAACAAGTGATACATGTGTTGCAACTCTTCTTCCTTTTAAAATTTTAGCTGCTTTTAACATATCTGGAAGTGATGAGTTTGTACATGAACCAATCACTACTTGATTGATTTTCATTCCTCTTAATTCACTTACTGGTACAACTGCATCTGGACTATGTGGTTTAGCAGTTAATGGTACTAATTTTGATAAATCAACTGTGATTTCTTCATCATATGTAGCATCTTCATCTGCTTTTAATTCAACATAATCTTCTTCTCTTCCTTGTTGAATTAAGTATTCTTTAGTAATTTCATCTGTTGGAAAAACAGAAGTCGTTGCCCCTAATTCAGCCCCCATATTACAAATAGTTGCACGATCTGTTAATGATAATTCTTTTAAACCTTCTCCAGTGTATTCAATAATCTTATTAACTCCACCTTTGACAGATAATTGTTGTAAAATATATAAAATAACATCTTTAGCCGAAGCCCATTTTGCTTTTTTACCCACTAAATTTACTTTAACAACACTTGGACATTGTAAATAATATGTACCTGTTGCCATTGCTACAGCAACATCTAATCCTCCTGCCCCAATAGCAATCATTCCCATGGCACCACATGTTGGTGTATGTGAATCTGATCCTACTAATGTTTTACCAGGTTTTGCAAAGTTTTCTAATTGCAATTGGTGGCAAACACCATTTCCTGGTTTAGAAAAAGTAATTCCATGTTTTTTAGCTACACTACGAATAAATTCATGATCATCCATGTTTTCAAATCCTGTTTGTAACATATTATGATCAATATAAGCAACTGCCTTTTCGACAGCCACATGTTCAATTCCCATTGCCTCTAATTGTAAATAAGCCATTGTCCCTGTTGAATCTTGAGTTAATGTTTGATCAATTTGAATCCCTATTTGTTGACCAGCTACTAATTCACCACTTTTAAGTTTAGAACTTAAAATCTTATACGCTAAATTCATTATTCTACGTCCCCCTTATTACGATTGTATACAATTATACATTCCGTATGTATTATTGTAAATACATTCTATGCAATTAAAGGGATTTTTTTACGTATATTTCATGAATATTGTATATTGTATACAGTAATTAATCATTTAAAAAGGGAGCAAAAGCTCCGCTTTTTCTTTTATAAATCTAAGGCATATGCAATCGCAAGTTTTGTTGTATCTACGATTGAATCAATATGACAACGTTCTTTACCATGTGAATTAATAACAGCCATACCAAATGCTGCAGCATAAACATTATTACCTGCACGAATTGCAGCATTAGCATCTGTTCCATAATGGAAGAATACATCAACACAATAATTTAAGTTTGTTTGTTTAGCTTGGTTGATAATTCTTGTAGTAAGTTCTCTATCATATGGTGAATAGTTATCTTTAGCACAGATACTTACCGTTTTTTCATCTGCATGATAATCAGGACCAATTAATCCGATATCTAAAGCCACATATTCTTCTACTTCTTCTGGTACATAAGCTCCACCATGTCCAATTTCTTCATAAATTGGGAAAGCTAATAATGTACGATATTTTGGTTTTAAATTATTTCTTTTGAAGTAAGCCATTACTTCGATTAAAGCAGCAACTGCAGCTTTATCATCAATATAACGTGATACAACATATCCTGATGGTGTATATTCAAAATGAGGATCTACTGAAATCACATCACCATGATCAATACCTAAAGCCATAACTTCTTCTTTAGAATGAACATCTTCATGTAAGATAACTTCCATATGGTCTTCATCTCTTGGCATAGTTCTTGCATCTTCAAATACATGAACTGAGTGAGATTTACAAATAACCATACCTCTATATTTACGTCCATCTCTTGTAATAAGAGTAACACCTTCACCTTCCATACTATGATAGTTAACTCCACCTAATTGTCTTACAATTAAATGACCATTATCATCAATATGACGAACAATTAAACCAATTGTATCTAAGTGAGCACCCATACATACTGTTTTAGAATTATCTTCACCTTCTAAAGTAATGTAAGCTGTTCTTTTACGATCATAAGTCACTTCATAACCAAATTCAGCTGCTTTTTTTTCTAATAAAGCCCCAACTTCTTCGTAATAACTTACTGGACTTGGTACATTAATAAATTCTTCACATAATTCAACTAATTCTTTTTTGTCAATATTCATTTCCATTTTATAATACCTCTTTTACTTTTTATCATATAAATGACATGCGCAGAAATGACCTGGTTCTACTTCTTTAAAATCGGGTCTATCTGTTTTACAAATATCCATTGCTTTCGGACATCTTGTACAGAAACGACATCCTTTTGGTGGGTTGGCTGGACTTGGCACATCGCCACCTAAGATTTGTTTATCTTCAATTCTTTCTTTTCCAATTCTTGGAATTGCTGAGAATAATGCTTGTGTATAAGGATGTAATGGTTTGGCATAAAGTGATTCAGTATCAGCCATTTCCATCATATTTCCTAAATACATAACTCCTACTCTATCAGCAATATGTTTTACAACACTTAAGTCATGGGAAATGAAGATATAAGCAATACCCATTTTTTCTTGTAACTCATTTAATAAGTTGATGATTTTTGCTTGAATCGAAACATCTAACGCTGAAACAGGTTCGTCACAAATAATCAATTTTGGTTGTAAAGCAATTGCACGGGCAATCCCAATACGTTGTCTTTGTCCTCCTGAGAATTCATGAGGATAACGATACATGTAATCTAAGTTTAAACCAACTTGTTTCATAACTTCCACAATACGTGCATCACGTTCTTCTTTTGTTTTATAACATTGAGCGATATCGATTGGTTCAGCAATAATATCTTTAACTGTCATACGTGGATTTAAAGAAGCATAAGGATCTTGGAAAATCAATTTGATTTTATCACGAGCTTCTTGTAATTCTTTACCTTTTAAGCTTGTAAAATCTTGACCATCTAAGATAACTTTTCCTTCAGTTGGTTCAATTAAACGGATCACACTTTTACCCATTGTTGATTTACCACATCCTGATTCACCAACAATCCCAAAAGTTTCTCCTACTTTAACATCAAAGCTAATATCATCTACCGCTTTAACAACGCTTTTTTTACCTCTTAAAGAAGATGATTTAATAGAATAATATTTCTTTAAATGTTCTACTTTTAATAAAACGTCTTGATTATTTTCCATTTTCTACATCCTCCTTATTCCATCTTTCATGATATTTCCAACAACGTACTAAATGGTTTTCACCATGTTCCATCATTGCTGGACATTCTTGATGACAGATTTCTTTAGCATGTTTACAACGTGGTGCGAAGAAACATCCTTTTGGAAGTTCATAAAGCATTGGTACAGAACCAGGAATAACTTCCAATTCTTCTTGATCATCGCTATCAATATCAGGAATTGATCTTCTTAAACCGATTGTATAAGGATGTAAAGGATTTTTAAATAAATCTTCTACATTTGTATATTCTACGATCTTACCTGCATACATAACGATTACGTTATCTGCCATTTCTGAAATAACACCCATATCATGTGTAATTAATAATACGGCTGTATTTAATTCTTTTTTCATTTTATTAATTAATTTTAAGATTTGTGCTTGAATAGTCACATCTAATGCTGTTGTAGGTTCATCACAAATCAATAATGATGGATTACAAGAAAGTGCCATTGCAATCATGATTCTTTGTCTCATCCCACCAGATAATTGATGAGGACAAGAAGCAAATACTTTTTCAGGCATTGGAATACCTACAAGTCTAATCATTTCTAAAGCACGTTCTTTAGCTTCTTGTTTACTCATTTTTTCATGAGTTAAAACAGCTTCCATAATTTGTTTTCCAACAGTAACAACTGGATTTAAAGATGTCATTGGTTCTTGGAAAATCATTGAGATTTCTTTACCACGAATATCTCTCATTTCTTTAGGAGATTTCTTTAATAAATCTTCTCCTTTATACATAATTTCACCAGCAGTAATCTTTCCTGGAGGAGAAGGGATTAATTGCATTAATGATAAAGCAGTCATACTTTTACCACAACCAGATTCTCCAACTACTCCTAAAGTTTCTCCTGGTTTGATACTAAAACTTACTTCTTGTACAGCAGGAAGCGCTCCACGATCTGTAAAGAAGGTAATACCAAGATCTTTGACTTCTAATAATTCTTTATTTTCACTCATATCTTTTCCCCTTTTTACGATCTTAATTTTGGATCAAGCGCATCTCTTAATCCATCACCTAACATATTGAACGCTAATACTGTAATAATAATAGCTAAACCTGGAATAACTGAATAGTATGTTGCACTACGAATATATGGTTGTGAAAAACTAATCATTGAACCCCAGCTTGACATTGGTGCTTTAACACCTAAACCTAAGAAGCTTAATGATGCTTCTGACATAATTGCATTTGGAATACCTAATGTTACAGTAACGATTAATGTTGATAAACAGTTAGGTAATAAATGTTTCATAATAATTCTAAAACTATTTCCACCGCTGACTTTACATGCATCGATGTATTCCATCTTTTTAAGACGCATAACATCCCCACGAATAAGTCTGGCAGTCGAAGACCAACCTAAAAGACCCAACGCTAAGTAAAGGTTAATTAAACCTGGTCCTAAAACGAACATGATAGCCATGGCAAATAATAAGAATGGGAATGATGAAAATACTTGGATTAAAAATGAAATGACAGCATCTACTTTTCCACCAAAGTATCCAGCACAAACACCCATTGTATAACCAATAACTGTCGCAATAATTTGTGAAACAATACCAACACTTAATGAAATACGACATCCATAAATAATTCTTGAGAAGATATCTCTTCCTAAATCATCTGTCCCAAACCAATGTGCAGCACATGGTTTCATTAAACGATCAGCAAGAACTTGTTTATCTGGATCATAAGGAGCAATCAATGGTGCAAATAAAGCAATTAAGCATAATAAAATAACGATAAATAAACATGCCATAGCCACTTTATTTTTCTTAAAAATGTTCCAACTGATTGACCAATAACTTTGATATGTTTGATCTTTTTTCTTTTTAAACATTCTATGATGACTCCTTTCCTAAACGAATTCTTGGATCTACTACTGTATAAAGTAAATCAACAACTAAATACATAACGACACAAATAACAGCGATATACATAACGCCACCTTGGACGATTGGTAAATCACGTGTATTAATACTATCTACTAACATTTTTCCAATTCCAGGAATTGAGAAAACTGATTCTACTAAAACAGAACCTGTTAAGATGTTTCCTAAATCAGATCCAGCAATAGTAATAATTGGAATTAATGCATTACGTAAAGCATGTTTGATTGTAACAACCCAACCTTTTAACCCCTTAGCTTGAGCAGTACGGATGTAATCTTGTGATAAAACATCTAACATACTTGTTCTTGTAATACGCGCAATACTTGCTGCATATCTTGTTCCTAAGGCAATACCAGGTAAGATAAATGATTTAAAGCTATCAATACCTGATAGTGGCAATAAATTAAATTTCAAACAAATAACAATTTGTAAGATAATAGCAATCCAAAATGCTGGAGCTGAAATACCAAATACAGAAATTGTCATTAAAGCTGAATCAATCCATTTACCACGATTAACAGCAGCTACAACACCTACAACAACACCTAAAACAACTGCTAATACATAAGCAATCCCAGCAAGTTTAGCTGTTACTAAAAATGAACTTGTTAAAATATCTAATACTGGTTTATTTTGAAAATATGATGTTCCAAAGTTACCTTGTAACATATTTCCTAACCAACTAAAGTATTGAATATAAATTGGTTGGTCCAATCCCATTTCATGTGTTACACGTGCAATGGTTGCTTGATCTGCGAATTCACCCAACATGATTTCAACAGGGTTACCAGGCACAATATTTAACACAAAGAATGTAATTAACGAAATACAAAAAACGACACCAATAGCTTGTAATACACGTTTTAGTAAATACTTCGCCATATTTTTCCTCCTTCTTCCTACAATAAATATATGGAATGCATCGCTGCATTCCATATATGATTAACACTTATTAAATTTCATTTACTATTTTTTAGATAAATCAATATCGATGTTATATAAATGATAAATTAAGTTTCCTAATTTAGCATTTTTTACATATGGTTTAGCAACAAATTGTAACTTACCGTAATATAAAGGAATTGTTCCATAATCTTCACGAGATAAGATATAATCTGCTTTTTTGTATAATTCAACACGTTTATCAGAATCAGTTGATTCTCTAGCTTCTTTCATTAATGAATCGAATTCAGGATTGTTGTAGAATACACCTTTACCTACAGCATTTTCTGAATAGTAATAAGTATACATTTGGTTATCAGCATCTGCATATAATGGGAACCATCCAACGATTGTTGCTTGTAATTCACCAGCAGCTCTTGCTGAAGACCAGATACCTGCATCAATTGTTTCTACGTTCATAGTAATTCCAGCTTCTTTTAAGTAAGCTTGTAATGCAGTTGCAATTTTTTCTTCGTTTTGTCTAACTTTGCAAGTAAATGTAGGGTTTGAAATACCTGCATCAGCTAAAACTTTTTTAGCTTTTGTAACGTTATGTTCATAAGCTTTTAATTTGTCATCATGACCAGGAACACCTGGGTTTAAGAATGATGAAGCTGGTTGGGCAGCACCATTTAATACTGTGTTACATAATTCTTTACGGTTAATAGCTAATGAGATTGCTTCTCTTACAGCTTTATTGCTTAATACTGGATCAGTATCTTTAATTGATAAGAAATATGTACCTAATGGAGTTATTTGAGTAATTTCATCTTTTAAATCACTATCTTTATATTGATCTAATAATGAAGTAGATAAGTCACACATATCAATGTTACCTTGTTCATATTCCATCATTTTTGTACTTACATCATCAATATAAACAATTTCTAAACGATCTAAGTTAACTTTTTTACCATGATAGTTTTTATTTGGAACCATTACAACTTTAGTTTGTTCATCATTTTCTTTAATTACATAAGGACCAGTACCAATTAAGTTAGTTCCTTTACCCCAGTTTTCACCAGCAGCAGCACATGCATCAGAAGGATAAATTGAAGCATAGTCCATACCTAAGTTAGCAACAAATGGTGCAAATTTGTAATCAATATGTAATTTAAAAGTGTAATCATCAACTGTTTCAAAACCACTTAATTCAGTAGCTTTACCATCTAACATATCTTGAGCACCAGTAATCATGTTGTACATATATGTATTTGTACATCCTGTTGCTGGTGTAAACATTCTTTCGAATGTATATTTAACATCTTCAGTAGTTAAATCAGAACCATCTGAGAATTTAACACCTTTTTTAAGTGTAATTGTATAAGTTAATCCATCATCAGATACTTCTGGCATATCTTTAGCAAGAACACATTCTTCTTTGTTGTCATCATTCCAACGATATAATCCTTCTAATACGTTGTCAGCAACAGAAGAAGCCCCTGAGTTTGAGTTAGTTTGCATATCTAAACCAACTTTTGGATTAGATTGACCAAAGCGAAATACTTTTTCGCCACTTTCTGTACTTTTGCTTGAGCTACTTGAACCACCACATCCAGCTAAGGATACAGCCATTGCAGCAACAGCAAGAACAGATAAAGATTTCTTTAATAAGTTCATTTCCCTTTCCTCCTAGTTTTAACAATTCCCTACTTAAAATTTCTTAAAGTACCTTTGTATTATAAAGTACCTTTGTATTATATCAAAGGGCTTTCTTGATTTCAATAGAATGTTGCATTTTTGTATACAATTAAGAATAATTATCTAATTTCATACCTTATTATCATACTTTTTTATGTTTTTTTGCAAAAAAATGTTCTTGTTTATGCAAAAAAACAATATCCACACCATATGGATATTGTTTTTTATTTTAAAGCATGCTTGTCATTCCACCATCAATAACAAGTAATTGTCCTGTTGTATAAGTACAAGCATCACTTGCAAAGTAAATAAGTGCTCCGTTCATTTCACCTTCACGACCAAATCTCTTAAGGGCTACTCTGTTTTTTAAAACAAGTGAACCTGGTGCATCTAAAGCATCATGTGTCATTTCTGTATCATAGACGCCTGGTGCAATGGCATTAACAAGAATACCATAAGGAGCTAAATCTCCAGCCATGGCTTTTGTAAGATTGACAACCCCGCCTTTAGCCGCAAAATAACTTACTTGAGCAGGTCCAGCTTGAATACCACCAACCGATGAAATATTAATAATTCTTCCATATTTTTGTTTCATCATAATTGTTGAAACTTCTCTTGCCATAAGGAAGACACCTTTTAAATCAGTATCTAAAACTTTATCCCATTGTGCTGTTGTATGATCATGAAGACCACTAGAGTATTCCACAACACCTGCATTATTTACAAGAATATCAATTTTTCCAAAATGATCAACAACAGCTTTGACTGCTTCTTTAATACTTGCTTCATCTGTAACATCACATGAAACAGGTAAACAATCATGTCCATTTTGTTTTAATTCTTTAGAAAATTCTTCTAATCTTTCTTTTCTACGTGCAAGGATAGCGACATCGCATCCTTGTTCACTTAATGCTCTTGCAAATTGTTGTCCAAGTCCACTTGAAGCTCCTGTAACAACCGCTACTTTTCCTGTTAAATCAAAACTAATCATCTTTATTATCTCCTATTCCATCACACGAATTGCATGATATCCTTCATGAATTGCTGTTAAGATTTTTCTTGGTGCAACAGCATCTCCAATAACAGCAACTTCATTATATTTTTCATCTAATAAATCTTCTAATTGATTATTAGGTCTAAATCCAACAGCATTTAAAACAGTATCACATTCAAGCATCATTGCTTGTCCATCTCTTTCAAATGTAACACTTGTTGGTGTAATATTTGTTACTTTAGCGTTTGCTTCAACTTTAACACCACGATCTTTAACCATTTTTCTTAAATGTTGATCATTATTTAAACAATGGTTCGCTGTAAATAAGATGTCTGGACACATTTCTACTAATGTCACATCTCCATCTTTTCCAGCAATATCACAAGCAGCTTCTGTACCAGCAAGACCAGCACCAATAACAACAACTTTTTTACCAACTGTTGCTTGATGTGTTAAATAATCACTAGCAAGAATTGTTGTATCAATACCTGGAATTGGTGGCATAGCAGGAGTTGAACCAGCAGCTAAGATAACTTTATCATAGTCTCCTTCAAGATTATCTTTAGTAATTGCTGTATTTAAATGAACATTGACTCCTAATTTTTGACATTGTGTTTCTAAGTATTTAATTAATTTTAAAACATCTGCTTTAAAATCTGGACCACCTGCAGGCCAAAGTGTTCCCCCTAATTTATCTTCTTTTTCATATAAATCCACATCAAAACCACGACGTTTTGCAGTAATGGCAGCCATCATACCAGCTGGACCTCCACCAATAACTAATACGTTACGTTTTTGACCATTTGGAAGTGGTAAAGCATACGCTTTTTCTGCATAACATAATGGGTTTACTGCACAATAGTAATGTTTTCCACTAAATCCAGCAAGTAAGCATTCATTACATCCAACACATGGAGCAATATCTTCTTCTTGATGTGCTTTAACTTTTTTAGGCCAGTATGGATCAGCTAACATTTGGTGAGCAAGTCCTACATAATCTAAAATACCATCTTCAATAGCTTTTTTAGCCACTTCAGGATCTTTTAAGTTACCATCACCTAATACTGGAACACTTACAACATCTTTGATTGCTTTTTGAACATCAAGTTTATATCCTTCTTTACTATAAACAGTAGTGATAGCTTGGAACCATTCTTCATAACATCCTGTATCAACATGTAAAGCATCAACACCAGCTTTTTCTAAGATTTTAGCCATTTCAATACCTTCATCAATGGTTCTAAAACCTTCTACTCTTTGATGTGGTGTAAATTTAACAAGCACTGGCATAGTATCTGGAACGTTCTTTTTAATTGCTTCAATACATTCCAAAGTAAAACGCATACGATTTTCAAGTGATCCACCATATTCATCTGTTCTATTATTCCATTGAACAGAATGGAATTGATCTAATAAATATCCTCCATAAGCATGTAATTCCACACAGTCTGCCCCAGCATTTACAGCAAGTGAAGCACTATACCCAACTTTTTCCACTAAATAATGAATATCTTCTTTTGAAAAAGGTTTACAAATTAAGTCAAGGAACCAAAATGCTCCAACACTACCTGCACTATAAGGTGGTGTAAAAGGATCGGTAAATTGTTGACGTCCTAAACCTGGTGATAATTGCACACATACTTTTGCACCATAAGCATGACATCTTTCAATTAACATGTTTAATCTTTCTACATGATGGAAATCAGAAAGTTCTGTACATGGTCTTGGTTCATATTTTGTAGAAACAACGTTAGCACCTGTAATAATTAAACCAGCACCACCTTTTGCTCTTTCTTCAAAATAATCAATACCTTCATTACAATAAGCTCCATCAGCTTCTCCAGTTGTTCCCATAGGTGACATGAAAATTCTGTTTTTTAATTTCATTTTACCTATGTATGTCTTATCAAATAAACTCTTAGCCATTTTCTTTTTCCTCCTCATACCAAAGTAAATGTTTATTTAACTCAAGTAAATTATATAACCGTAAAATTAAATGTCAACGCTTTCATAAAATAAAGTGAATTTTTTAACAAACTCTTTACATTAAATCTATGGTATATTATTTCTAAGGAGAATTTTATGAAAATAACAAGAGAAGAAATATCACAAACAGCTGTACAACTGTTTTTAGACAAAGGATATAATAATGTCACTATTCAAGATATTTGTAATGAATTACACATCACAAAACCAACTCTCTATAAATACGTTAATAATAAAGAAGACCTTATTTTAGATCTTTATGATTCAACCATTGATCATCTTGTTAAAGATACATATAAACTTGTTGATAGTGATAGTCACTATCAACAATTATTGATTGTCTTTTCAACATTGATTAAAGATACGAAAAAATATGGTTATGATTTATTTAGTCAAATGTTCATTGCAAATTTAAAAGAAAATCGTCATAGTTTTGATATGCGTGATAATCTTACAAAGCTTTGTATCATCATTATTAAAAAAGCCCAAGAACAAAAAGAAATTCACAATTTATCCAATCCAGAAATCTTATATCAAGCACTTGCTCATACCTTTACTGGTCATGAAGCTTTATGGTGTATTAAAAAAGGAGAAAAATGCTTCGATGAATCTTTTTATTTAAGCATGAATGCTTTATTAGAAGTAGATCCTGCTTATCAAGAATTATATAAAGAATATTTGTAAACAACTTATTTTATTGATAGAATAGTCGAGGTGATGAAAAATGCTTATAGAATGTTCAAATATAAAAAAATCATTTCAAGGAATTGACTTATTAAAAGATGTTAGTTTTAAAGTAGATGATCATGATAAAATTGCGATTATTGGCGTCAATGGTGCTGGTAAAACAACTATCTTAAATATCTTAATTGGTGAAGAAAGTTATGATAGTGGTGATTTATTTAAAAGTCGTGATTTAAATGTAGGTTATTTAAAACAACATCATGATTTAGATATGAATAAAACCATTTATGAATGTGCTTTAGAAGTCTTTGATCCACTTATTCAAATAGAAAATCGTATGCGTGAATTAGAAAGTATGATGTCTTATGATCATAGTGAACAAGTCATGAATGAATATGATTCATTGACTCAAAGATTTAATGAAAAAGATGGTTTTAGTTATCCAAGTCGTATTGTCGGAGTTTTAAAAGGAATGGGTTTTGTGGAAGAGGACTTTCAAAAATATGTCCATGAATTATCTGGAGGTCAAAAAACCAGACTTTGTCTTGCCAAGCTTTTATTAGAAGAACCTAAACTTTTGGTTTTAGATGAACCAACCAACCATTTAGATAGTCAAGCAATTTCCTTTTTAGAAAACTATTTAAAAGGATATAAAAATGCTTTAATTGTCGTTAGTCATGACCGTTATTTTATTGATGTTGTTTCTAATAAGATCATTGAAATAGAAAATGGAAAAAGTCATAGTTATAATTATCGTTATGAAGAATATTCTATTCAAAAAAGAACACAACGTGCGATTGATTTAAAACACTATATCAATCAACAAAAAGAAATTAAAAAGATACAAGAAAGTATTGATACTTTAAAATCATTTAATCGTGAAAAAAGTATTAAACGTGCTGAATCTAAAGAAAAACAACTTGCAAAGATTGAACGTATTGATCGACCAGAAAATTTACCAAGTGCCATCACTGTTCAATTTACACCAGCTATTGAATCAGGTTATGATGTTTTAAAAGTCACTGATTTATCAATGCGTTATGATCAAATTGTTTTTGAACACTGTAATCTTGATATCAAAAAAGGAGAACGCGTTGCGATTGTTGGTGAAAATGGTGTTGGTAAAACCACTTTATTTAAAGCTCTTGTGGGTCAATTACCAATTGAACACGGTAAAATTCGTTTTGGTAGTCACGTAGAAATGGCCTATTATGATCAAGAACATGAATCTTTAAATTATAATAAAACGATTTTTGATGAAATCAGTGATTGTTATCCACGTATGACCAATCAAGAAATTAGAAGTACTCTTGCTATGTTTAACTTTAGAGGCGATGATGTCTTTAAAGATATCGCAATGCTCTCTGGCGGGGAAAGAGGACGTGTTGTTTTAACCGAAGTTTTATTAAAACAAGCCAACTTCTTAATTCTCGATGAACCAACCAACCACTTAGATATTTCTTCTAAAGAAGTTTTAGAAGAAGCTTTAAGAAGTTTTGAAGGAACAATTTTATTTATTAGTCATGATCGTTATTTTATTAATAAAATTGCGACTCGTGTAATTGAAGTACAAAAAGATCAATGTCTTTCTTATAATGGTAATTATGATGATTATTTAAGTCAAAAAACGCCTGTTGTTGAAACAACACAAAAAGTGGTTACCGAAGCTAAACAAAGACAGATCATTGATAAAAAAACAAAGAATGAAATTAAAAAACTTGAAAGAACCATTGATTCTTTAGAAAAAGAAATCAATTCTTTAAAAGAAGAACTCACAAGTGAAGAAGTCATGAATAATTATAAAAAATATAATGAAATTACGGATTCTATTGAAGAAAAGGAAATGGATTTAATGGAAATCATGGAAAAATGGGAACAGTTACAAGCTTAACTGTCCCATTTTTTTCATAATATAAAAAAAATCAATATTTTAATATTATTTATGTATAATAGCCTTGAATTTAAGGAGGATATTTAAAATATGTTACACAAAACTTTAAAACCATTTCCTAAAGATTTCCTTTGGGGAGCAAGTACAAGTGCTTATCAAGTAGAAGGTGCAAGTTTAGAAGATGGAAAAGGTCCATCATGTCAAGATGTTAAAGTTGTACCAGAAGGGACTTCTGATTTAAAAGTCTGTGCAGATCAATATCATAGATATAAAGAAGATATCGCTTTAATGGCAGAAATGGGATTCAAAACTTATCGTTTCTCAATTTCTTGGTCAAGAATTATTCCTGAAGGAACAGGAGCTGTCAACCCTAAAGGGATTGAATACTATAACAATGTGATCGATGAATGTTTAAAATATGGAATTGAACCATTAGTAACTATGTTCCATTTCGATATGCCTGCAGCATTAGATGAACGTGGATCATGGGGAAACAGAGATTCAATCGATTGGTTCTTAAACTTCGCAAAAGTTATGTTTGAAAACTTTGGTGATCGTGTTAAATATTGGTTAACAATCAATGAACAAAACATGTTAACTTTAGTTGGACCAGTTATTGGAACATTAATGATTCCTGAAGGATGTACAAATGTTTTAAAAGAAACTTACCAACAAAACCACCATATGTTAGTAGCACAAGCAAAAGCTATGGCTTTATGTCATGAAATGTTACCAGGTGCTAAAATTGGACCAGCTCCAAATATCTCATTAGTTTACCCAGCAAGCTGTAAACCAGAAGATGTTTTAGCTGCACAAAACTACAACGCAATTAGAAACTGGCTCTATTTAGACATGGCTGTTTATGGAGTTTATAACAACCTAGTATGGGCTTATTTAGAAGAAAATGATGCATGTCCTGAATTTGGTGAAGGTGACGCAGAAGCATTAAAGAACGGTCATCCTGATTTCATCGGTTTCAACTATTATAATACTGCTACTGTAGAAGCAAGTGATGGAACTGAAGAATTAGATCTAGGTGCAGATCAACAAACTGCTCGTGGTGAAGCTGGTGTTTATAGAGGATATAAAAATCCTAACTTACCAACTACTGAATTCGGTTGGGAAATCGATCCTATGGGATTTAGAGCAACAATTCGTGAAATGTATTCAAGATATCGTTTGCCTATGGTCGTTACTGAAAATGGTTTAGGTGCTTATGATACTTTAACTGAAGATGGAAAAGTTCATGATCAATACAGAATTGAATATCTAAGAAAACATATCGAACAAATTCAATTAGCGATTACTGATGGTGCGGAAATGATGGGATATTGCCCATGGTCAGCAATTGACTTAATTTCTACTCATGAAGGTATGGTTAAACGTTATGGATTTATTTATGTTGATAGAGATGAATTTGATTTAAAAACATTAGATCGTTATAGAAAAGATTCATTCTATTGGTATAAAAAAGTTATCTCATCTAACGGTGAAGATTTAACTGATTAATGAAAATCGAGTCATCAAGACTCGATTTTTTCTTCTTTCCTTTTATAAATATACCCTGCCATTACTGACATGCTAACACTTCCTAATATAATATATAAATCTATAAAGTTTGTATCCCCTGTTTTAACTGCGGTTTTTTTAGGCATTATTTCTTTTTCTGTCGAGTAAACAGGATTATTTACATTTGCTTTTATTGATTGCTTTGAAGTCCATTGCCAAACGTGTTCTCCATTATTTTCCGGTTCATTTTTTGCTGTATGTATCCAAGAGCTATGTCCTCCTGTTTCATAGGTAGTTAAAATAGCACCTTTATCTTTTAATAAATTATATACTCGTAATGCGCTTTCTTCATATTTAACTGTTGTATCATCCTTAGCTTGTATCACCCATGTAGGTATATTAATTGCTTTTATTTCTTCATCAGTTATTCTTCTACCTTCTCCATATGTATTAATATTTTGTTGATCAATCGCTGGACATGTTGATACTACTGCCGCAAACATATTTGGATTATGAACCACCATATCTAACGCCATATATCCACCAGCAGAACATCCATATGAATAAATGCGTGTGGAATCAATGTTATTAGTAGCAATAATATTTTCGATTAATCCTTTAGCATCTTCTAAATTTTCAGACCATTCATGTGGTGTTTGTGGCGCTAAAACATAAGCTCCATCAAAAATACTTTGAGCTTCTTCGCCTGCAAAAGCAACAGCCCCTCTATTTGCTTTTAATTGAGATAAATTATTATAATGTAAGCCCCTATATCCTGATTCTCCTCCACCATGGAACCATACAATCAATGGATGTTGTTTCCCATCATTAGAATTTTTTGGTGTATAAAATTGATATTTTAGCCCATTAGATTCACCGGCAGAAAATTTTTCAATTTCATTATTTACTATTCCTTCATTTTGTAAAAAATGAATTTGATTTAATTCGCTTCCATTTTTTAGTGGTAATGCCTTATTCAAAGAAATTGTATATTGAATATTTAATAATGAATTGCATCCTTTTAATGTAGAAAAATTAGCTGTAAAATCTAATGTATTTTTCCCTTCAGTAGCATCATCAGTTACCAAATTTAAAATAATATTCCCATTTTTCTGTTCTATACTTTCTACCTTTCTATCTACATCATATAATCCACAATGTTGCAAACCATGTTGTGAATTAGGTCCAAAGAACTCTTCTTCTAATTTTATTGAATATACAGAAGTAGCCTTTGCATGTACATTAAACATATCCTTTGTTAGCTTTGACTCATCCACATTTAATTCTGAAGTTTTCAAAATAATTGAATCAATCGCCTCACCATCATCATAAACAGTAGATTGTAAGTCAAAATTGATATTATTATCATCTATTGCATGTATAGGAATAACACCAAAAGATAACATTAACATCATACTCAATAAATAAGTTGTAATTTTTTTCATAATACCCTTCCTTTCTATATTTAAAATATACAAGAAAAAATAAATGTATTATATTTATTTCGTGACTTATTTATCATTATTATGTGACTTTCTATATTGTCCAGGGGTTATATTATATATTTTTTTAAATATTGATATATATTGTGTTTCATTTGAAAAGCCATTGTTTAAAGCCACTTCTGCTATGTTTTTATTTATATTTATTAATTCATTCAATGATTTATTCAATCTATATTGTGTCAAATATTCCTTAAACGACATCCCTATTTCCTTTTTTAAAAGTCTAGAAAAATATTCTCTAGAATAGCCAAAATATTTAGCAACTTCGTATACACGTAATTCTTCTTTATAATGTTCAATGATATATTTTAAGATATTTTTTGTTTTCAGTGTATTACCTACATGCCTTTCTTCACTACATTCCTCATACAAAAATATCAACATTTTTAATGTCATCATCAATATAGACATGTTTTTTGAAAATTTATCATCTATAAATTCTTGATAGATTTTTAACATATAATTTGTTATTTTTTTATTTTTATTTGGATCATCTATATCAAAATATATATTTTTTATGTTTGGAATCATTTTTTCTAAGAAATTATAATTGATTTGTATTGTATATCCTACAATTTTATCACTATATCGTTTAAACTGAGGAATCGAATAATGAATTTCCTCACAATTTGTTAAATTAACACTATTTTTATATCGTATTCTTTTTTTCCCATTATTAAAAAAAATAACATTTTCTTCAAATACAATTGATAATTCTAGTGCTCTATGCCAATGTGCTGCACAAATTTGACATGGACTTTGCTTATGAAGATAAATACTTAAAGGCAAATTATTCATGGTTTTAGTTATTTCATAATATATTTCTTTCATTTTATTTCCTTCTTCCTTACTCTACTTTACTATATCATTTTATAATAAATTTCATAATCATAAATCACTAAAAATCGAGTCATCAAGACTCGAATTTTTTATATGTATTTAATTTGAAGTTTTCACAAAAACGAATCACACGTCCAATATAAAATGCTGAAAAAACAGTTCCTACCCCGATACCATAAATTGGACTACGACAAACAAGACAAACAATGACGGTTGATAAAATCATTGAAATATCAAAACAATTCTTACAAATAGAATACGGTTTATGTAAAACCTCTGAAATACTTAAAACAAGTCCATCGACTGGTGTCATGATTAAATCTCCTTTAAGCATGAAATAAACACCTATTGCACAACAAGTATTTCCAAATAGTAAAACAATAATTTGTGTATAAATATTTAAATCCATAGATGGTATTAAATATTGATAGAAGTCAACCAGAAAACCAAAGATAAAAGAAAATGGTATTTCTAAAACAAATTTTACACTTATTTTTCTTTCAATAATGATTTGAAGAAATACAAAGAGCAAGTAGAAAATAATGTTTGCCTGTCCAAAGGTCAAAGCACTTAAAGAACTTATCGCAAAAGGAAGGGTACTAAATGCCCCCACACCTAAATTTGATAACGTATTACATGTAATTCCCAATACTAAAATATTCATTCCTAAAAAGTAATAAACATATCTTTTCATATCGTCCCTCTTTTCAAAGTTATTTTATTGAATTTATTAATAACTTTCCAATATTATTATTTCATATTATAATAACTATAAGTTATGAGGTGATTGTATGAATATTAAACAACTTGAATATTTTGTTGATTTAAGTGAAACACTTAATTTTACAAAAACAGCGCAAAATTTTTATATTAGTCAAACTGCTATTACCAAACAAATTCAATGTTTAGAAAAAGATTTAGGAATCCCTTTATTTAAAAGAAGTAAGAAGTCTGTAGAACTAACAAATGAAGGTATCCTTTATTTACCTTATGCTAGAAAAATCTTAGATGATGTTGCTTTAAGTTATCAAATTATCGAAGAATACCAAAAAGGTAATCAAGGAAGTATTTCTATTGGCTTTATTAAAGCTTTAGATGATGAACTTCTTTTAAAGTTATTACAAAAAATAAAAGATCATTTCCCACACATTGATCTTCATTATAAAGCTTATTCACATCTTGAATTACTTCAACTCTTTAAAGAAAGAAAATTAGATGCCATTATTACTTTCGAATATCCTGAAATAAAAGATTATCAACATCTTCTATTAAAAACATGTCATTTAAGAAAGTATTATCATCAAAATTGTTCACTTGATTCTTTAAAACTTATTTATGATGTTCGTCAAGAATCTATGGAACATCATGAAATAGAACAAACACTTTTAAAAGTATGTTTAAAAGAAGGATATGCAATTTTACATGATTTTATCGAATCAAATCAATACTCTAAATATCTTCAATACCAAGATTTAGATATCTTTTCTCCTATCTCTTTATACTATCATGAAGATTCTACCAATAAGATTTTAAAAAATATTCTTCAACTTATAGAAAAAGGATAGCCTTGCTATCCTTCTATATTTGTAACCAATTCTACAAGTTGTTCATATTCAAAATATTTTTCTGTTTCTGCAACAATTTCTTTTCTTAAACCAATTAATCCAATTAAGTTAGGAATTGCCATACACCCATTGACAATATCTGCTAAGACAAAGATAAATTCTAAAGACATAAATGGTCCAATTGCAATAAATATAATATAAACAATTTTATAAATTTTTACCGCTTTTAAACCTTTAAGATAGTACATACATCTTTCACCGTAATAGTTCCATCCAATAATGGTTGTAAAAGCAAAGAAAACAAGACCAATATTGACAATATATTTACCAATTAATGGAATAAATAATCCCACTGAAAATGCATGTGTTGTCATCGCTGCACCATCTAATCCTGTTGTATAAGATTGTGTCAACACGATAGCAAGACCTGTCATTGTACAAATCACAACTGTATCAATAAATGTTCCTGTCATTGAAACAAGTCCTTGTTCAACACAAGAATCTGTTTTAGCGGCAGCAGCCGCAATTGGTGCACTTCCAAGACCACTCTCATTTGAGAAAATACCACGACTAATTCCTTTTTGCATGGCAATAACCATAGTAATTCCTGTTCCTCCACCAAATACTGCTTGTGGGGTAAAAGCTGACTTAATAATTAAAGCAATAGTACTTGGTAATACTGTAATATGTGACACAAGTATTAAAACAACCCCTCCAATGTATAAAACGCACATAAATGGAATAACTTTTTCTGCCACCGAAGCAATTCTTTTGATTCCTCCAATGGTAATAAAAGCAACTGCAATTGTTAGAAGAATTGCTGTTACATAACGTGGAACACTAAGTGACATTGAAAGTCCATCAGAAATTGATTTTACTTGCGTAAATGTACCAATTCCAAGTAATGCTACAGATACACCAAAGAAAGCAAAAATCTTCGCAAGCAAAGGACTATGAAGACCCTTTTCTAAATAATACATTGGCCCTCCCGCAATTTCACCATTTTCATCTTTTTGACGATAACGAATCGCAAGTAATCCTTCGGCATATTTAGTTGCCATTCCAAAGAAAGCTGAAATCCACATCCAAAATAAGGCACCTGGCCCTCCTGCCGCAATTGCAGTAGCGACACCGACAATGTTTCCTGTCCCTATCGTTGAAGAAAGTGCAGTACATAAAGCTTGAAAGCTACTGACGTCTCCATCTCCTTCTTGTTTTTTAAAGATGCATTTAAAAGCAAATTTTAATTTTGTAAGCTGAATCAATCTTAATTTGAAAGTAAAGTAAATACCTGTCCCTAATAATAGACAAATAAGTGGTAATCCCCATACATAATCATTAATTTGTTTTAATATTTGTGTTAGTAATTGCATAAAAAAACTCCTCCTAATAAATTAGTCGGAATTAATAATGAAAAAATACTATTTAGCCACTGTCCTTTTACCTGAGAGTTTCACCCTAATGGGTTTGCTCCTTCGGTGTTCAATTCAATGAATCTCTCCAATGGTTCGTCCAATAGCGATCCTTTTACCTGAAATCTTTAATTCTTCGGTGTTCTTGTAGAATCTCTTTCGCCATTATCATCCGATATACGTTCTCATTATATCAAATTGTATACAATTGTAAACATTTATTTTATAAATATTATTTGTTATAATGCACATATGAAAAAAAATAAATATTTAATACTTACAATAATTTGGATGCTTTTTATCTTTGTGATGTCACAAACTCCAGGAAACGATTCTTCTAAACAAAGTAATTTTATTGTGGATATCATTATTCACATTCTACCAATTACTGTTAAACCGCAGATTTAACACACCACACAACCGCAAATTATATTAACCATTAATTTATCATTTTGTATTAATGACCGCACACTATTCAATCTGTTCAATTATGAATATAATAAAAAGATGCACCTGTTACAGTACATCTCTACTATAATCTCTTTCTGAATAAACTGCTTTTATGGCGTAGGCAATCTTTAAACTCATATCCTCATCTTTTATCTTTTCACAGATTGCATTTGAATTCCAAAATATATCTGTTGGATGTGCCAGTTCCACATCTATATCATAATCTGTAATACAGATATTCCATTGTGACAACAGATGCTCCAGATAACATCTCAATTTTTGATTGTTCATTTCGATTTCAAATTCATAAAACGGTGTGATATGAAGATATGTGATTTCTCCAACAGTTTTTTCTCCATCCTTGTTTTTAAATATGTAATCCATAATCTATCCAAGCATCAGCTCTTTGCTTGCCTCCATAATAAGTTCGCTGTCAATTACTTCCTTGTTATAATGCATTGAAAGTATAAGACTTTTATTGATGAGCAGGTTCAATGTTCTTACTGATGTATTCATCAATGAATATAATGTATGATAACACTCATCTTTGAAAAGATCACTTCGGCAGTTTACTGACTGCAATCTCGAAATAACATAATTTTTGACTTCTTCTTCATTGAAACCTGTAAATGTATAATTCATATTGATACGCTGTCTGAATGGTTCCAGTGCTTTCAGACGCAGCGTTCTCAAAAATTCATTCTGTCCTACAAATATAAGTGTACAGTAATCTTTTGAGTCATAATCAAAATTCATAAGCATGATAAATTCCCTCAATACTTCTTTTCTTAAAAACTGTGCTTCATCAATCGCAATAATGACTTCCATTTTATTTTCTGATGTCAGTCTTTTGAGTTCATCCTGAATCTGATTGAACATCTGTGACTTTTTTGTTGTTTCTTCTAGACCAAGTGCATCATTGAGCATGCGGTAAAAATCAATAGCTGTAATAGTAGTCATACATATATAGATGACAACATAGCGATTTGGATTGAGTGCTTCCAGTGTTTTTCTGAGGCATGTTGTCTTGCCCATCCCTGGACTGCTTAAAAATACACCAATCCCTCTTGATCTGATAATAAATTCAAGTCTGTTAGTCATTTGATTAAAATCGTTGGATGTAAAAAGTGTTGAAACAGTTGCATCTTTAGTAAATGGATTTTTATCCATCCCATAATAAGTTGTCATTTCCATCAGTAAATGATCTCCTCTCTTCTTGTTTTTCCATTTTCAATTCGATCCGTTCTTTTTAAAGGAACTTTTTTCTTTTGGGCTATGTCATAAAGATAAGTTCCCTCAAAGGTTCTTGGATTATAACGAATAATGACTCTCATTCCTATATAGACAGATGGAACATCAAAAAGCTGATTATCCACCAATACGGTTGAATCGCCATTGACCTTTCTGGTTGTTTCATGAAGAAATACATCATCAAGCCATGGTACATAATCAACAGGTGATTTGTTTGCCAGTCTTGATACCTCAATATCCTTCATATCATACATATAACGTTCAAGAGGCGTATGATTGTCATTTTCATCTTCCTTCAATGATGAATGGATCGTTCTGTTATATTCATTGATCCATTTATTCAGATCATTGTTCAGCTGACCAAGAGAATGGTAGTCACTTCCGTTATGTACATCCATAAATCGCATCTTCATTGTATGAAAGAACCTTTCAATCAAAGCCTTTCCAGTTGGCGAATATGGAGGATTATAAATAATCTTGGTCCCAAGTCTGGCTTCTATTTCCTTTGTACTTTTATTTTTATAGCTGCTGCCGTTATCAAGAATAATGACCTTACTTCTCCCATATCTTAAAACGGCATCATGCCATACTTTTTGAAAATTGATGGCATTATCATTGAAAAAGAATTCAGCACCAACGATCATTCGAGAATGATTGTCGATGATGGCAATCAGATATGTTTTCCTGTAAATATTTTCTTCATCATAAATATAGAACGTATGGCAGGTATCTGCCTCATAGCCATCACATGAATGGGCAAATTCCCACGTTCTTCTTTCTCTGGTCAATGTTTCACCATTTCCATTTCTCAGGCCACTGTTTCTGATATAACGTTGTATCGTATCTACGGAACAGTCACCCTTGTTTAAAACACCATCTTCAATCATTTTTTCATAGATCATGACTCCTGTGATTTTAGGGTACTGATTAATGAGACTGGCAATATATTCTTTATGTTCTTCATCCAGCTTTCTTACTCTGCCAAGATCCAGTCGATCTTTGGGCATCAGCCCATCAAAACCATTTTTTCTGTATTTATAGAGCCACCATTTCATCGTCTGATCAGAAAACTTTCTTTTTGTACCATCAGGCCAGTCGATTTCACGTTTTGAAACGCGTTTAAAATAGGCACTTATCGAATCATCAGTAAAAGTTCGTGATACAACAGGTGCAATGAATGAAAACTTTATCTGACCAATAAGTTTTCTGAATTCATAACTGTCTGTATTTTGTCCGTTCATATATTTTCCTCCTCAATATTGAGTATAGTATGAGAAAAATACAGGAAACATTGCCAACTTATTTATTTGAAGAAAACAATAAAAAGATCAGGGACCGTGATTGAATAATTTGCGGTCATATTGAAAAAGAGTATGAAGACCGATATCAAAGAGATCATGTATGATATCATGAAAATCATATATCAGATGAATAAAAAAATGCATGTGGTATCTGTTTTTTAAGGAAGTAAAAATTCTAAGATAACAGTTGTATTTGAAAATCCACCTGTAGAGTGTGGAAATGGATATCTGAAAAATATCGCATATTTTCTCAACAGTAAAAGAAGTAAAAAATTTTGTGGAAAGGACTTTAAGAATAAAAAATAAAGAGAATGATGAATGTGGTATGAAAACAGAATTGGGAAGAACAGCATGAAAATGCCCATCATTTTTACAATATAAAACAGGTATCGTAATCATATCGTCATGAACAGTATTACGAAAATAAATATAATGACGGCTATAGCTTTTAAAATAGACAAGATTGGATGATTTACATGACAAGTCATTGTGGGTATGAACTGAAGAAAGATTGACGTAATTAAGACAGTAGGATTCAATCTTTTCAATTTGATCAGAAACAGGCTGATTGAAAAAACTGTAATTTTGTGAAGTAAAGGCATGCTTGATAATCAGTGAAAAATCTTGTATCATAATTCATGTATCATCAGTATCAACTGACGATTGAAAAGGAACAGTGTTAGAGGGGTAGGATACTTTAACGGGCTGTTTCTTTTCTTTTTCCTTTCGTAATTTTCATAATTAAATAGTACTATAAATACAAAATAAAAAACAGGTGGAGATTTTGCGTTTTATAACGGCATAATGTTCCATCTGTTTATTATTTTATTTTGCAGTTTTATTTTGTTTTTAGATGTATTCAGTTTGCGGTTTAACA
>NZ_JBKYAR010000009.1:29051-78096 GCF_047023275.1 Faecalibacillus sp.
ATTTTATTTTGCAGTTTTATTTTGTTTTTAGATGTATTCAGTTTGCGGTTTAACACCAATTACAAGAGATACCCTTTCCTTTATTGTAAGAAAATGTGCTCATATGACAGAATATGCCATTCTTGCATTCTTACTTTATAAAACTTTTGTACATAAACAAAATCCATTGATAAAATCGTTTATATTTACTGCTTTATATGCCTGTAGTGATGAATTTCATCAACTCTTTATCGCCGGCAGAGCTGGACAAATAAGAGATGTATGTATTGATTCAACAGGTGCCCTTATTATGATTTTAATCATATATTTTATACTTAAAAGAAAGGACAAAAAGGGGCTGTAACGAATAAATAGTTTTTATTGTTTATTGAAGAGTTACGGCTCTTCTTTTTTTATTTTCAGTTTCTATTTAAAATGAGAATTACTTTTTTCAAAAAGCTGACGCACTTAAAAAGAACTAACCCTTTTCTTAAAAAAAATTTTATGCTAGTTGCTTTCTTCTGTGCTTACCATCTGCTTTTGTTTATGATATTTTCTTATATTATGTCCTATCGCTACCATGATGATTTCTGTTTTTACACCAGAATTTCCTCTTCGATGCATCTTGTCATACTTCTGGTTCATTTTCCAATCTCCAAATGTTCCTTCCGTTTCATTGCTTCTTTGAAACATCAGTTTTATTCCATCTGCACTTTTTACATTTTTTTGAACTTCTTTTTCATACTCTTCCAGCTGAAAGTTATGTACTATCGTTCTTCCTTCTTTTGATTTTGTACATTTTGATTTCATTGGACATCCTTTACATTTGTGACATCTAAAATGCATATTTATTTTTTCATATTCACTTCTGCTGTCCTGTGTTACTTTTTCAAGTTCAAACTCGTGACCGGCTGGACATATGAAGTTTCCTTCTTCTGTTCTTTTCATGTGCTTCTTATGAAACTTATTTTTTTCATTTGTTTTTTCCTGTGACTTATAATATCCTGAATATTTCATATACAGTTCGATATTGTTTTCTTTACAGTAACTGTAGTTGTCATAGCTTCCGTATCCTGCATCAGCCGGTGTTTTCTTTGGCAATCTCCCATAGGCACTTTTATACTTCTCCATGAATGGAATATATGTTCTAAGATCATTTCCGTCACTGCTGATATAGATATTTCTTATATATCCATCACTTACTCCTATTTGAACATTATATCCTGGCTTGAATACGTTTGTGTGATTATAATAGTCATATTTCATGTGCATGAATGTTGCATCCGGATCAGTCTTTGAAAAACTGTTTCGACTTCCTAAAAGCTCCATATGAATGGCATATTCCCATAACTTTATTGCGTGTTCCTTAAGCTCGTCATATAACCTTTGTATGTCGCTTTTTCTTTTTCCTTTTCCATGAACAAATTCGATATTATAATCTTTCATATATCGTTCAATTCCATCAGCAACAGCAAGCATGTATTCTATGCTTGGTTCCTTAAGAAGTGAATAGTTCAAGGCAATATTCTGTTCTGTAAAATATTTATTGATTTTCTTTAGACAGAGTATTACCTTTTTCCATCTTTTAGTTCGATTCCTGATTGTATTTGCACGCCAAACGAATGTGTTCTTATTGGCGTTGGCTTCATATTTGGTACCATCAATACACAAAACATCCGTATTGATAAAAATCTTTGATTCTATGTATTTATTGATTTCATAAAAGATATCCTCAATTGGCATAGTTAGATCATCATGAATAAATCTTTGAAATGCCTGATGAGATGGCTTCTGATTTTGAGCGATAAACATATATCGGATATCGGTCTTACAGAGTTTACTGAGCTTTCTGGTAGAAACATATCCACTGTCGGCCATAGCCAACATGATGAGTTTAAACATCATAACTCCGTCATAGCCATGAGCATTTCTATTAGTGAAGTCGACATACTTAGCAATATTAACCTCCTCAACGACTTCAATAACAGTTCTACAAATATCATCATGAGCAATATCTTTTTCAAAAGACAAATTAAAATTTAATAGCATATATGGTTGATATGCGTTATAATTCTCAATGTATTCTAGTGTTTTCATCGACAACTATTATACCAAAAAAACGGGCTCATGCCCGTTTTTGCGTTATAGAAACTGTTTTTTTAAATTATTTATTCGTTACAGCCCCTTTATATATACTAAATACCAAATAATAAGTCTACATAAGTTGGAATTGGCCAATAAGAATCATCAACTAATTCTTCAATTGTATCCACTGTTTCTCTTAATGATTGCATCATACCGAATACTTCATCTTTCCACATAGTTGCAGTTTCAAAGATTTCAGCATCGCTTGCTTGTGCTTTAGCAATATTATTTTCTAATGTTGTTAATTTATCTTTTGCTTCTTGTAATAAGTTTGCAAGTTTTGTTGCATCATCAGTTAAGAATGCCGCTGGAATACCTGCTTCTTTTGCAGCAATAACTTCTGAAGATACTTTAGCTAAATAATCACAAGCAGCTGGATAAATTTGTGTTTTAACCATTTTAACTGCAGTTAAAGCTTCAACTTGAATTGTTTTAATATAGTTATCTAATAAGATTTCATAACGTGAAGCTAATTCTACTTTTGTATAAACACCTTGGCGATCTAACATATCAATATATTTTGGATCTTTTAAGCATTTTAATGCGTCAACAGTATTTTTGTGGTTAGGAAGTCCACGTTTTTTTGCTTCTTCTTCCCATTCAGCCGAATATCCATCACCATTAAAGATAATTCTCTTATGTTCAGAGATAAATTCTTTAACAACTTCTTCAAATGATTTTCCACCTTCAATAGCATCAGCCATTTGAGTCATTTCTTCAGCTAACATTGCATTTAAGATTGTATTTGGACCAGCTACAGATTGTGCAGAACCTACAGCACGGAATTCAAATTTATTACCTGTAAAGGCAAATGGTGAAGTTCTGTTACGATCTGTATTGTCTTTAGAGAATGTTGGAACAACAGAAACACCTGTATCAAAACGTCCAATTTCTTCATGATCAGATTTTTTACCAGTACAAATATCTTCAACAACTTTATCTAATTCTTCACCTAAAAACATAGAAATGATTGCTGGTGGTGCTTCGTTAGCGCCTAAACGATGATCGTTTCCAGCAGAAGCAATTGACATACGTAAGATTTCAGCATATTCATCAACAGCTTTAATTGTACAAGCTAAAGCAGCTAAGAAAGGTTTATTTTCTTCAGGATTTTTTCCTGGATTAAATAAGTTAATTCCTGTATTTGTAATAACTGACCAGTTATCATGTTTACCAGATCCATTAACTCCAGCAAATGGTTTTTCATGTAATAAACAACGTAAACCATGTTTTTTAGCAATATCTTGAGCAATTTGCATTAATAAATGGTTGTTATCTGTTGTAATGTTAACTTTTGCATAAACACAAGCAACTTCATGTTGTGCAGGTGCTACTTCGTTATGTTTAGTTTTAGATGGAATTCCATATTTCCATAATTCAGTATCTAAATCTTTCATAAACGCAGCAACTTTACGTTTTAAAGAACCAAAATAATGATCTTCTAATTCTTGTCCTTTTGGAGCCATAGCACCAAATAAAGTTCTACCTGTTAATTTTAAATCCATACGTTCTTGATAATATTTATCATCAACTAAGAAATATTCTTGTTCAGCCCCTACTGAAGCAGAAACTTTTGTTACACCTTCAACCCCAATTAAAGGTAATAAACGACAAGCCGCTTTACTTAAAGCATCACATGATCTAAGTAAAGGTGTTTTCTTATCCAATGCTTCTCCTGTATATGAACAGAATAATGTAGGAATATATAATGTTCCATCTTTAACGAATGCAGGTGAAGTACAGTCCCATGCTGTATATCCTCTTGCTTCGAAAGTAGCTCTTAAACCACCTGATGGGAATGATGAAGCATCTGGTTCTCCTTTTCTTAATGTTTTACCACTAAATTCTAAAACAGCTTTTGAACCATCTGGTTCTAAGAATGCATCATGTTTTTCAGCAGTTAATCCTGTCATTGGTGTAAACCAGTGAGTAAAATGTGTTGCTCCATGTTCAACTGCCCAAATTTTCATTGCATTAGCAATAACAGTTGCACATTCTTTTGATAATTCTTCGCCTTTATCAAGCGATTCATGGAATGCTTTATATGTTGATTTAGGAATTCGTTCCTTCATAACATCATCAGTAAAAGCTAGGCATCCATAATCTTCAACTAACTTGTTAAATTCCATCTTTGTGTCCCCCTTATTTAGTATATAAATTATCATTTATATGATGTCATTATACAAACGAAAATATGGGTTGTCAACAACTATTACAAAGTTTTTATCATTTTAATAATTTTTTATTTATTTTATACAAAAAAAGAACTGCTTGCTTATTGAGCAGCAGTTCTTCTAGCTTTTTTTTCTTCTTTTCTTCTTTTCTTTTCCCATTTACGATGAGTTTGATTATATTCTTCAACTTGACAATGGATTCTCTTATTCGCATGAACAACAGCATCAACAAATCCCATTTGATCTTTTGGTGCAACTGTTTGACGAGTTCCATCATCCATATAAATTTCATATGAATGTGCATTTGTAATGATTTTTGTCATTTTAGCAATTGGATCAGTAATTGTTTCACAATTCATTAAGTTGATTTCTTTTGTTTTTCCAATTCTTCTATGAATTTCTAAAGTTCTTCTTTTAACAACATATTTATAAGGTCTGTAACCAAATAAATATCCAATAGCTACAACTCCTAATACAATAACTGCAGGTAAATCACTGAAATTACCTGAAATAATCATATACACTACATAGATTGCATAAAATACACTAAAGTATGCAGCAGGTAAATTTAATTGAACTTTAAATTCTTTTTCAAATGGTGTTAATTCAGCATTTGATTCGACTTTTTTTGATTCCATAAAAACCCCTCTTTAATTCTAAACTTTCAATATTTAATAAATATCAATTTTCTTTAATAAAGTCAACTCATATTCATTAAATATTTTTTTAAAAAATAAGGGACGGGGAATCCCGCCCTTATTCATTATCTTATTTAATTTATCAATATTAAGCTTCTGCAGCTTGTTTGTTTTGGTATTTTTCGTAAGCAATTAAGAATGGTGTGTAGATGACTGTTGATACAACAATTAAAATTGCTTGAGTTACTGCACCCATTGGGCTTGCACCTGTTGCTAAGAAACCAAATACAAGTGGTGGAGTTGTCCAAGGTACTGTTAAACAAGCAACTGGACAGAATCCGATAACTGTTAATACATAACCAATTAAGATAGTTACTAAACATGCAAATACAAATGGAATACCTAAGATTGGGTTTAATACCATTGGAATACCGAATGTAACTGTTTCATTGATATTGAATAAACCTGGAACTAATGATAATGAGGCGATTGCTTTGTTATCTTCACGTTTACCAAAAATCATGATGGCAATTACTAAACCGATAGTTACACCTGAACCACCAAATTCACCACACATTTGTAAGAAATACATATTGATGATGTTTGTTGGTTTTTCACCTTTGTTGAATTTTTCAACGTTTTCAAGTGCTAATGGTGTAAATAATGCTTCTTTTACTGCAGATAACATGTTGTTACCATGAATACCTACTAACCAGAATAACATAATTACTAAATAGATAATCATAACACCTGGAATTGTTGCCCCTACAGCACCTAGTGGACCTTGGATACTGTTTTTGATGACATCATTTAAATATAACCCAGTTAAGTTATAACAAGCTGATCCAATACAAGCAGTTACGATTAAAGTTAAAGTAGCTGGTACTAAAACTTCGAATGCACGCGCAACTCCTGGTGGAACTTGATCTGGCATTTTAATTTTCAATGCATCTTGTTTTTCAAAGAAACAGAATAATTCAACAGCTAATACACCAATGATCATACCAGTGAATAAACCTGTTGCTCCAAGTTCATTACCAGCAACACCAGTAAAAGGATCTTTAGCTCCTTCAATAACATGTGAAGTGTTTGTAACTGATAACCAAGCAGCTAATCCAACTAAACCTGGGATATAACCAGCTTTTTCAGCTCCCATATTCCAAACACCGATTTCTTGGGCGATACCAAGAGTGATACCAACTGTGATACAGCTGATTGTACAGAAGTTAACGGCTTGGAATGCAGGGTTTAAGAAATCTAAAGCCATGATTGGTTTGAAGAAGATACCTAAACCTGTTTGGTCGTTAACTAATACGTTACACCATAAAACCCCAATTGCCCCAGCGATTGTTAAAGGCATGAAGTTTTGGAACGCATTTTTGATTGCAGATAAATATTTGTTTTGACCGCACCATGCACCAGCGCGACCTAAGACATCCGCCATTTTGTCCATAAATTTTTCCTCCCTTAAATATTTTTTTGACACTAATAGTATAATCTATTATGCAAATAAAAGTCAACGTTTTTTTAAATTAAAAGTACCATACTTTTAATTTTAAAAGACATAATTTTTAAAAAAAACCGCATAAAATAAGGGTTTTTCAACGTTTTTGAAAGCGGTTATTTTTTTTGATTTTTTTATTAAAAAAAGAAAACGCTATCATTTAGACAGCGTTTTTTTATGTTTTTTGGCTATTGAACCGTCACTGTTTGAAGTTCAAAATTGTTGTAATGATATCTCGTAAATGAATATTCAAAGATAATCCCACTACTTAAATATGCCGTTTGTTCAACTTCAATATATGGTTCATATTCCTTCAATCCCAAATTTTCTTGTTCTAACGGACTCGATAGATGAGCACGTATAGTTTTATGCGTACTTTGTATCTTTAATTTTAATTCTTTTTCAATATACTGGTATATCGAGCCTTTCAAATGTTCTAGCTTCAAGTTTGGAATAACAGAAATTGGCATATATGTAATTTCCAAACAATACGGTTTATCATCAAATACTCTTTTTCTAATAATATGATAGACAAAGGATCCCTCTTCTATTTGTAATTTTTTAGATATATGCTCATCACTCGGTATAACTGAAAATTCAATAATTTCACTTTTTAATTCACCTTTGCCTTTTAATTTTCGTGTTAAACCCAATCCTGATTGTTTAAGTTGAGTTGCATCTTCTGAAGAAGCATCATAATCTTTTACAAAAGTTCCTGCTCCTCTTCTTCTTACAATCAATCCTTCTTTTACCAATATATCTAAGGCTTTTTTCATTGTTTCTTTATTACAATGATAAGCAACACATAATACATATTCATAAGGGAGTTTTTGTCCATATGTATATTTTTTATCAAAAATCTTACTTCTAATATCATCTGCGATATCAATATATTTAACCATAGACTTTCCCTCCTACCATAACTAAAAATACCATACTTTTCATAAATTTGCACGGACTTTTTAACAAGAGGCCAATTTTTGTGTAAAAGAAAAAACAATCCTAAGATTGTTTAAACTGTGGTAAATAGTCTTTATGCGCTTCAATAAGTTCATCAATAACAATATTAGCATCATGATCACTTTGACATAATGGATTCATATTTAATGCTGTTACAGCTAAATCTCTATTTCCAGTAACAGCTGCCTCACAAACCATTCTTTCAAAGGCCTTCATCATATGTACATAACCACTGATTGGTAATTTTAATTCACCTGTTGCAATTGGTTGAGGTCCATTAGCTGTAATACGACAAGCAACTTCTACAGCACTATCTACTGGTAAATCTTTAATACATCCATTATTTCTAACATCTACATATTGAATATCTCCAGTATTATTATAAATAGATTGAATCAAGTTACATGCTGCATCCGAATATTTTGCTCCACCACGCATGGCAAGTTGTTGAGGTTTTTCTGCTAATTCTTGATGACTATATAATTCAAATAATTCTTCTTCTGTTTTACTAACAACTTCTCCACGTACTGTTCCAGATTTAAATTGTTCTTGTTCTTCTTCTAATTGTTCTTTTGTATAGAAATAATAATTATGATATGGACATGGGATTGCTTTTAAACCTTTAATAAATGATGGTGAATAAGGTAAAGATACAAAGTTTTTCATTTGAATTGTATCTTCTTCACTTAAGTTTGCATATTTATCTAACAATTCTTCAAAACGTGATTCACCATTAACAAAAACATCTGTTGCAAAGATAAAATGGTTTACCCCTTGGATTTCCATTGTTACTTCTTCTTCCTTGGCATTTAACATCTTAGCAAAACCACTGACCATATTGACTGGTACATTACATAATCCAATTGTCTTTTTAAAGTTTGTATATCTTAAAATAGCTTCTGTAACCATTCCTGCTGGATTTGTAAAGTTGATCAACCATGCATCTGGACAAATTTCTTCAATATCTTTGACAATTTCCAAAATAACAGGAATTGTTCTAAAAGCTTTAAACATACCTCCTGCTCCATTTGTTTCTTGACCAATCATTCCATGTGAAATAGGAATTCTTTCATCTTTAATACGTGCTGGTAAACGACCAATACGCATTTGTGTTGTCACAAAATCTGCCCCTTGTAAAGCACTTCTACGATCATATGATAATGTAATTTTCATATCTACTCCTGCTTTTTCAACCATTCTTTTAGCAAGAGCTCCAACTGTTTCTAATTTTTCTTTTCCTTCTGGAATATCTACTAAACATAATTCCTTTACTGGTAATGTTTCATAACGATTAATAAACCCTTCTACTAATTCTGGTGTATAACTGCTTCCTCCACCAATTGTTACAATTTTTACTCCATCTTTTTTCATCTTCGTACCTCCGCTATTTATTATAAAAAACACAAAGAGAAATACAATAAAACTAACTCTAAACTGTACCGATACAGTTTTTATAGTATAATAAAATTGGTGATAAAAAATGAAGAAATATCAAATCATTTCAAAAGATATTGAAAAGAAAATAAAGGCTGAATATAAACAAGGCCAAAAGCTACCTTCTATTAGGAAAATGATGGATTTATATCAATGTAGTCGCTCTACAATTATTTCAAGCTATCAAGAACTTATTGAAAAACATCTTATTTATGTTAAACCTCAAAGTGGTTATTATGTAGCTTATATTAATAATTCCTTAGAAGAATCTCAAAATAAATACTTATTAAATACAGGAAATCCAATTGTTTCAACAACTTCTCTAGTTGATGCTAAACATTGTTTATCTATTGCAATCGATGAATATTCTAAATCATCATTAAATCTATCTTTACAAGGCGTTGAATCTTTACAAGATATATTACCTACTTTTTTAGAAGAATTAGGAATTTACGCTAAAAAAGAAGATATTTTTTTAATTCAAGGAATTACTCAAATGCTTTCTTTTCTAACAACATTTAAATTCAATCATAAAAATACAATTTTAATTGAAGAACCAACTTATAGTTATTATATTCAATTTTTAAAATCTTTAGATTTACCTGTTGAAACAATCAAAAGAGATGAAAACGGTCTTTCTTTAAAACAATTAGAATATTTATTCAAAGAAAAAAACATCAAATTCTTTTATTTAACACCTCGTAATCATAATCCATTAGGTACAACACTCAATACTCAAACAAGAAAAAAAATTGCTTCTCTTGCTTTAAAATATAATGTTTATCTAATTGAAGATGATTACTTTGGACATTGTTCTTTTCAAAGTCATTATTTACCTCTTTATTATTATACTGGTGGCAAAAATTGTATTTATTTAACAAGTTTTACCAAAACAATTCCTTATCTTAGAATTGGAATCTGTGTTATTAATCAAGATTTTAGAACTATTTTTGATCAAATCATTCATCAATCTTATTATTATTCTTATCAGTTGCCTTCTCTTATTTCTCAGGCAACATTAGAATCCTATATTCGTAGTTTACTTTATCAAAAACAAACTCAAAAAATTTATCAAACATTAAAAAAACATTATCAAATTATTAAAAGATATAAAAAAACATGGGATATCAATCTTATTGAAGTTATAGGAGATTATTCAGGGTATTATTTTACTTTAAAAATCAATCAAAAGATTTCTTTAGATCTTTTAGAAAAAGAGTTAAATAAAAAGAGTGTTTATATTGCTAGAAATGAACGTTGTTTTTATCATAAAGAACATTTTAATCATTCTTTTCGTATTAGTTTAGCTCAGGTAACACCTGAACAATTAAAAAAATCGCTTGATATTATCTATCAAACGATTCTTTCATTAATCTAATTGTATTTGTTTTACAATTTCATTATCAAATGTTTTAATTGTAAAACAGTCATTTTCATAAATACCATAACTATTCGTACCTTCTTTAGGCAAAGAAATCGAAGATGGATTTAAAATATAAATACCGTTTTCTTTTTTAGCAAGTGGTTTATGAAAATGCCCATAAATTAAAATATCATTTTCATTTAATAAAGGAAGTTGATCTTCATTAAATAAATGTCCATGTGTCATAAAGAAATGATGTTGATCAACATCCATTAAAGCATAATCACTACGCATAGGAAAATCTAACACCATTTGATCAACTTCACTATCACAATTTCCTCTAACTGCAATAATATCCTTTTTTAAAGGATTTAACAGAGCAATAACCTTTTTACAATTATAATCCTTAGGTAAATCATTACGTGGTCCATGATATAAAATATCCCCTAAAATAACAAGTTTTTCTGCTTTTTCTTCACGATATTTTTCAATTGCCTTATTTGCCCAATAATAAGAACCATGAATATCTGATATAAACATTACTTTCATATAATTACACTCTTCTAATTGTTTTAATCACAACTGGTGTTGTTGGACAATCTTGGAAATTTGTAGGAACATTAGCAATTTGATCTACAATATCTAAACCTTCTGTAATTTTACCAAATGCAGCATATTCACCATCTAAATGAGGTGCTGGTTTATGCATGATAAAGAATTGTGAAGATGCTGAATCTTTGATCATTGTTCTAGCCATAGATAAAACACCTTCTGTATGTTTTAATTCATTGTTAACACCATTGCTTTTAAATTCACCTTTAATAGAATCACAATGTTTTTCTTTAAAGTCTTTAGTATATCCCCCACCTTGAATCATAAATCCAGGGATGACTCTATGGAAAATTAATCCTGCAAAGAAATCTTCATCAATTAATTTTAAAAAGTTTTCTACTGTAATTGGTGCAACTTCAGGATAAAGTTCTCCTTTCATCACATCTCCATTTTCCATTTCAATTTCAATTAATACTTTTTCCATTCTCTAATTCTCCTTATCTACAACGTCTACATCAACAACCTTATTTTCAATAGATTGTTGTTTTTCTTTTTTCTTCTTCTTTAAAAGAAATCTTACTACAAAATAAACAAGTACAACTCCTGCCGCAATTCCAAATAACCAAACAATATTCTTTACTTGATCAAATTGATAAGCTGTTGCTACCACTAAACATAAGTTAATAATATTCATTGATCCTGCTAATTTATATTTTTGATTAACCATAAAATTCAAGGAAAGCGCAGATGAAGCAAATAACCCAACAATAAGCATAACTTCCATACTATGTACCTCCTTGTATCATTCTATCATAATAGAATCATTTTTGTTATATATTATTTAGTATGGGACACTTAGTCCAAAAGTATATTTTTATTTATTTCTTCATGTTATAATTTGGTGAACAACCAAAAAGACGGTAGGCGGTTATCCTTGGTCGCATTGATCGAAGGGCGTATTCTTCGTTTACATAGATATCCTTAGGGAAATATGAAAAACGGAGGTGATGGAAATGACAACTTATGAAGCTATCATGGTTATGTTAGGTACACTAACATTAATGATGTCGATAATAAGTATCGTTATTAAATTACTTCTATATATAATAGAAAATAATGCAAAAAATAACTACCTCACAAAGTTTTGGCGAACATTGAGGTAGTTATTCTACACTAAAAAACCCAAGACGAACCGTTTATCGGTTGTTCTTTTTCATATTTATTATAATTAAATTTTATAAACAATTCAATAAAATCTTATCTATCTAATTTCATATACAATAAAGGATAAGGATTTCCTTCTTCATCTAATTCTGTTTTCTTGTATTTTTTAAATCCCACAGCTTCACCATTATCTACAACCATCAAATGTTCAACATTCTTTAATGCCATTGGAACATATTCTTTAATATGTTCAATTTCTTGTTCATTTAAAAATGTATGTGTGGCTTTTACAGAATCTTCTCAAACATTTACAAGTGTATTTAATAGTTCATCATTTCTATCTTCTATCTCAATTATTTTCATTGATCATTTTCACCCTATTCTCTCTACCCATATTTATCATCGATTTCTTTCACTTTAACTATGATAATATAATTATATGAAATAGCCCTACCAAATAGGTAGGGTCATTTATTTTGTTAATATCTTTTTTTATTTAGCAAATTGTTTAATTGCATTAGCAACAGCTGCTGTCACATCTTTATTGAAGATTTTTGGCATGATATTTTCTTCATTTAAATCTTCATCACTGATTGTATCTGCAATAGCTTTAGCCACAGCTACTTTCATTTCTGGTGTAATTGAAGGAACTCTTGCTTCTAATGCTCCTTTAAAAATACCAGGGAAAGCTAAAACATTATTAATTTGATTTGGATAATCAGAACGACCTGTTCCAACAACTCTTGCTCCTGCTGCTTTGGCTTTTTGATAAGTAATTTCTGGTTCAGGATTTGCCATTGCAAAGATAATTGGATCATTGTTCATTGAATGAACCATTTCATCAGTTACTAGATTTGGTTTAGAAACACCTACAAAAACATCTGCACCTTTTAATGCATCAGCTAATGTACCTTGCATATTATCAGGATTAGTAATATCACATAAAGCACGCTTATGAGGAATAAGTCCTTCTTGTCTATCTTTATATAAAATTCCAAATTCATCCACTGCAATAATTTTACCAACACCGGCTGTATACATCATTTTAATAATAGCTGTTCCTGCAGCTCCTGGCCCATTTAAAACAACTGTAATATCTTTGATATCTTTTTTTGTCACTCTTAAAGCGTTATATAAGGCCGCTAAAACAACAACAGCTGTTCCATGTTGATCATCATGGAATACAGGAATATCTAACATTTGATCTAATCTTTCTTCGATTTCAAAGCAATCTGGAGAAGCAATATCTTCTAAGTTGATTCCACCAAAACATGGTGCAATATTTTTAACTGTTTGAATCAATTCTTCTTTATCTTGTGTATCTAAACAAATAGGTACCGCATTGACATCTCCGAATTTTTTAAATAAAGCAGCTTTTCCTTCCATGACTGGAATCGAAGCTTTGGCTCCAATATTTCCAAGTCCTAAAACAGCTGTTCCATTTGATACAACAGCAATTGTGTTTGATTTTGTTGTATAACGATAAACATCTTCTTCATTTTCAGCAATCTTACGACAAGGTTCAGCAACCCCTGGCGTATAAACAACAGACATATCATCCATTGTATTAATTTCACAATTTAATTCCGTATGTATTTTTCCTTGATGTTTTTCATGTAATTTCAAGGCTTCTTCATAATAATTCATTTTCATCACCCGACACTATTATACCTACAAAATAGACAATTCGTCTAATCTTTTTTATCTAAAACATATCCATGATCCATTGGCCCTTGCCCTTGTCCTAAATCAAGCATTGCTGCAAGTGCTCCTGAAATATAATCCTTAGCCTTTTTAACAGCATTTTCCAAATTTTCACCTCGTGCTAAATAAGAAGCAATCGCACTTGATAAAGTACATCCCGTACCATGAGTATTATTGTTATTAATACGTTTTCCTTTAAACCATTGATAATTACCTTCTTTATAAAGTAAATCATTGGCATCATTGATTTGATGTCCGCCTTTAAGTAATACTGCACAATGATAATGATCTCCAATATATTTAGCTGCTGCTAACATTTCTTCTTCATTATTGATTTTTAATCCTGATAAAACTTCGGCTTCAGGAATATTTGGTGTTAAAACCGTTGCGAGTGGGAAGAGATTTGCTTTTAATGTATCAATAGCTTCATCACTAATAAGTTTTGCCCCACTTGTAGCCACCATCACAGGATCAACAACAATATTACGTGCATGATATTGTTTTAACTTTTCACTAATAGATAAAATGACTTCTTTTTGAGAAACCATTCCAATTTTAACAGCCATTGGATAAATATCTGTAAACACACTATCCATTTGACTAGCCACAAAAGAAGCATCTACATCGTAGATAGCATCCACTCCTGTAGTATTTTGAGCTGTTAGTGCTGCAATAACTGACATAGCATAAACACGATTAGCAAGCATTGTTTTTAAATCTGCCTGAATTCCTGCACCTCCACTACTATCACTACCTGCAATTGTAAGGCAAGTTGGCATTTTATTAGAGATAACTCTTTGAATTTTATCTTTTAACATACAACTTGCTTTTTGGATATCATCACTTCCAAAGATACTTGAAACGATAGCAACACCATCAATAGCAACACCCATAAATTCTAAGATATTCACTTGATTAATACCACCAATAGCAACCACAGGAATATCAACCTTTTGACAAATTTCATTTAATGTTTCCATTGAAATATTTTGTGCATCATCTTTTGTTTGAGTTGTAAAAATAGCTCCGACACCTAAATAATCAGCCCCATTTTCTAAAGCTATTTTTGCTTCTTCATAATTATGTGCAGATACACCAATAATTTTATCTTCACCTAATATTTTTCTTGCTTCTTTTAAATTCAAATCATCTTGTCCAATATGAACCCCATCTGCATCAATTTCTTTACACAATTCAACATCATCATTAATAATCAAAGGAACATGATGTTTTTGACACACACTTTGAACATACAATGCTTCTTGTTTAAATGCTTCATGTGTCATTTCTTTTTCTCTTAGTTGAATCATTGTTACACCACCAAGAATGGCTTCTTCAACTAATTCCGACATTTTTCTTCCTTTTAAATATTTTGAATCTGTTACTCCATACAATAATAAATCTTCTTTATTTAATTTCATCAAATTTCCTTCTTTCTTTACAATATTCTTTTTTATTTCCCTGGAAATAAAAAGAGAGTCCTGTTGAACTCTGTTAACGTTTATATCTCCTACGTTGGCATTATCCAAATCAGGTTATGGGTCTAAGTCAATACTTACTCTCAGCAAAAAGCTCCCCGTTTCCTTTATTATAATTTTTTTAATAAAAATTGTCTATTTTTAATCATATTATTTATGCTTTTGTTCAAACTATAAAAGGAGGTGCTTTCATGAAATTATGTATTACAGCAGGTAACTATCACATTTTTAAATTAATGATTAAAAATCATAAAGATTCTCGCATTCAATTAAAAAACATTCATCCTTTAGATTTTGACCTTGTTTTTGATGTTTATACATCTTTAGATCAAAAAACAGTTATTTCTATACTTAGCCATGAATTACGTTATTCCCCTTTTATGTATCTATGCCCTGGTTTTAAAGTCATTCCTTTAAAAAAACGTCTTCCTCATGGTACAAAAGAATCAACTACTCCTTTAAATCTTTCTTTTAATTGAATAATTTATTTAAAAAAACAGTTTGAAATAAACACTTTATTCAAACTGTTTCTTTTTAATTAATAATTTTTAAAATATCTTCTTCACTTGTTACATTAAAAATATTTAATGTAAGTTCATTGAGTTTTTCTAGCGATGTATTTGTAAGCTTTTCTTCTAAGTTACCTGACAAGTTTCCAAATTTAACTTTGAGTTGTTCTTTTAAAGTATTTTGTTTTTCTTCATATTTTCCTTTTTCAATTCCTATGCTTTCTCCTTTCTTTTCAAATTTTTGAAATAATTGATCCATTGCTTTACACATATTAATTTCATCTCCCTCTGGTAAATCATCTCTTCTAATATTTGTATGCGTAAATGTCACCGCCATCATGAAGCTTTCTGTTTCGATTTTACGATTTTCTCTTAATCCATCATAACTTCCTGCAAACATACTTTGATTAATTTCTACGACATCTTAATATCTTTTGATTTCTGTTGGATCATCTACATTTCCTATCATTGTATCATATGTTTAAAGATAATTCGTCTCACACTTGTCTCATTTCTATTATCATTTTAGCTATCTCTCCTACCCTCTTCAATGGACGGATAGTCCAAAAAAGTTTCCAATAAAAAAACCTACGAAATCATCTCGTAAGTCTTTAAAGAATACATATTATTAAATCCGCTATTAATGAAGCAATACCCGCAATTATAAAAATGATATATAGCTTTTTTGCGGATCATTTTCTAAAATCAATATATGTTTAGGATTATTTTCCTCATACATAATTTCTAAAGAACTCCCTATAGGTAGTTCTTTACCATAACCAATAGAGAGTTTTTGTTTAATTTCATCTCCATGATCATAAAATTGAATTACCGGAAAATAGGAATAAGAAAAACTATCATCACTTTGCATTCTTTCTCTTATATTATCAATTACTTTAGCTAATGTATGAATATTACAATACTTTACTTTCTTTTTATAATTCATTCTTATACCAATTCCTATCATTAAAAAAATACTACCTAATAAAGAAAATATAAGTATTAAGAATAATTTAGGATTTTCTAACATAATTATCACTCCCTTTATTAGGGTTTATCATTAATTAATAATAAATTCTAAAAAAGATGATGTTTTTATAAAGTGGACCCCATGTCAAGGACAATAAATAAAAAAGTACTTAAAATCAAATAGAAATAAATATATCCTCTAGGTATCAAAGACCATGAGGATATATTTTTATGTTGAAATACTATAGATATGTAATTATTAAAAATAATGAATTAAAAATTTCAAAAACAAAAAAATGGAAAACCTTGTTAAAAAGGAATTAGGTGTTGTTGATTATCGTGACTATCTTTTTGAAGATGATCTTTCAATTCTACTGCGTCACTTTCTTGAAAATGCATAGTATCAGCCCCTTTTAATATATTTTATCAATCCAATCAAATCACGTCAGTTGATTTGATTGGATTATGACGAGATATTAAAAGTATGATTAAAAGCTGTATAAATATACTATTTTTCCAATTTAATTTTTAATAAATCATCAACAACATTCTTTATATCTTCACTTATACAATATGCTCTTTTTTCAATGGATTGAGGACAATAAGCATCTTTATTAATACAAATATAAGTTGCATTTTTATTTCTTTCAACAAATCTAAAAAATGGATATTTAATAATACCTGGTGTATTTTGTCCTACACCTAATTCAAGATAAACAATTTTTAAATCTTGATGTCTTCTGATAAAATCTTGATATCTAAGATAAGCTTGATGCCATCCTTCATCTTCAACAAAAGTATCATCACATCTTAAATTCATTGTCATTGGTTTTCCACAATGAGGACAATAAGGAATTAAAGATATAGGAATTTTCATATCCTTTTGTTGTTCAATCATCTTTTTAATAAGTTCTTCATTATCATATGTTTCTTGATGACAAGGAGATGAACATTGAAATAAGCCATAATCTCCTTGTGTATAAAATACTCTTTGTTTATCAAAATTTGCTTTTTGAAAACAATGATCCACATTAGTTGTTAAAACAAAATAATCTTTATCTTTAACAAGTTGAAAGAGTTTTTGATATAAATCTAAATGATCTACATATCGATTGTAATAAACTTGTCTTGACCACCAAGCCCAATATTCTTCTAAAGTATCATAAGGATAAAAACCTCCTGAATACATATCATGAATTCCATATTTTTCTTCAAAATCACTAAAATACTTATTAAATCTTTCTCCTGCATATTCATATCCAGCAGCCGTAGAAAGTCCTGCACCTGCTCCAATAACAATAGCATCCGCTTCTTGTATTTTAGCGTAAATATCTTTCATAGATGTCTCGATCTTCGTCTTTGAAAACATTAAAAATCACCTTCTTTATACTTGTTTCATTTTTTAAATACTCTTTAACTGTTTTGATAGCAATCTTTGTTGCAAATTCTTTAGGAAAATGAAATTCACCTGTCGAAATACAACAAAAAGCAATACTTTCTAAATGATATGCATCTGCAAGTTCTAAACAACTACGGTAACATGATGACAGTAATTCTTCATCTTTTTTGGTTACAGTAGAATAAATAATCGGACCTACTGTATGTAAGATATAACGACTTGGTAAATTATAAGCTTTAGTTATTTTAGCTTTTCCTGTTGCTTCTTGTTTTCCTTGTTTTTCCATTATTTGATAACAAGCATATCTAAGTTGCATTCCAGCATAAGTATGGATACAGTTATCAATACAACGATGATGAGGAATATAGCATCCTGTCATTTGACTATTAGCAGCGTTGACGATTGCATCACATTTTAAAGTTGTAATATCGCCTTGCCACAAATAAATACCTTCTTGGATAGGTTTTAAATCATGAATATCTACAATCCCTTTTTCTTTAAGCTCTGTTTGTAAATACGCATCTTGAATATGATAAAACTCACTTTTTATTTTTTTAGGTTCTCGAACATTCATCAAATCCCTCAATAAAAGTTTTTGTGAACTTTCATTTTGAGGAATTTCAATATGACGATATTCTTCTCTTTCATCAAGTAATTCTTGAATCAAATATTTTCTTCTTTCTTCTTGGTTCATCTAAATTCCCCTTTCTATCGCACGAACAGGACATATTTCTAGACATCTTCCACAACTTAAACAATGTCTTTGATCAATTTTTACTTTTTGATCAACATGAATACATTTTTGTGGACAAACATCTAAACATTTTAAACATCCAATACATGTATCATTAATAAAATATCCTGTTTCTTTTTCAATACTTCCAATTGTAAATGTTTCTTTAATAATACTACTAGGATCAGTAATATCAAAATATTCACCTGTTGCTTCATATAAACAAAAGACTTCTAATATATCTCTTGTATTTTCAGGATAAATTTTTTGCATATAAGTATTTTTTAGAAAGATTTCATCTAAATACGTATGATGTATACATTTAACTTTTCCTTTTAAAGAAATTGCTCTTTTATCTTTTAAAGCAGTTAATGACATATAATTTTGTTGAATAAGTTGTTGATAAAAAGTTTTCCCTTTAGCCGTTAGAAAATACACACCTTCTTTATCATAGAGCATCATATCAATAGCTCTTGTTTGTGGATATCCTTGTTGATCTAATGTAGCAACAACTGTTGAATGAAATTCATCCACTAACATCTTTAAATAGTTCATCTCTTGCATACCTCTTTTCTTTTATTTATAATAGTATATATAATATACTAAGTATCTTTTAGATACTAAAGGAGATAAAAATGGAAAAACAACAATTACCTGCTTGCCCAGTTGAAACAACCTTAACCCTTATTAGTGATAAATGGAAAGTCTTGATTTTAAGAGATCTTCTTCCTGGTACTAAACGTTTTGGTGAATTGAAGAAATCAATTGGTCACGTTAGCCAAAAGGTTTTAACAGCCCAACTTAGACAAATGGAACAAAGTGGTTTATTAACACGTACTGTTTATCCTGAAGTTCCCCCTCGTGTTGAATATTCTTTAACGGAACTTGGTTACAGTTTAAAACCTATTTTAGATGCGATGTCTACTTGGGGAGAAAATTATAAAGAAAATTATTATCAAGAATAAGACTCGTTTTTAGAAACGAGTTTTTTTACAAAGTCATTAGCTGGATTCTTAAAAATATTTTCAGGAGTATCAAATTGTTGAATTTGACCTTGATCCATAATTAACACTTTTGTTCCTAATTTTAAAGCTTCTTGAATATCATGAGTCACAAATAATATTGTGATCTTTTTTTGTTGATATATTTTTAAGAGTTCATCTTGTAATTGTCTTCTAGTAATTTCATCAACAGCTCCAAATGGTTCATCCATTAATAAAATATCTGGTTGATTCGCTAAGGCTCTAGCAATACCTACTCTTTGTTGTTGACCACCTGAAAGAGTATGGGGATATTTATCTTTAAATCTTGAATCTAATTGTACTGTTTCTAACCATTGATCTACGATTTGATCCATATTTTTTGTTTTCTTTTCTAATTGTAAAACATAGGCTATATTTTGTTTCACTGTTAAATGAGGAAAAAGTACACTTCCTTGTATCACATATCCCATATGTCTTCTTAATTGAATAAGATCTTGTTCTTGGATATCTTGTCCATGAACTTTAACATGTCCACTTGTAGGTTGAATTAAACCGTTGATCATTTTTAATACCGTTGTTTTACCACTACCTGATGTTCCAATAATTGTTATAAATTCACCTTGATCTATAGATAAATTAAAATGATTTAATACTTCTGTTTGTCCATATGCTTTTTTTATATCTTTTAATTCAATAATAGCTTCCATACTTACTCCTTCAATAAATTTATTTCTTTCAAATAATTTCTCGCAACTTCTCTTGGTTCTTTTCCTTGACTTTCTACTAAATCATTCATCTTTGCCATTTGTAAATCATCTATTTTATAAGCTAATTGATTCAAAACCTTCTTTAATTCAGGATGATCTTTTAAAACTTCACTTCTTACAACATTTCCACATAAATAAGAAGGATAAAAATGTTGATCATCTTCTAAAACAACAATTTGATCATTAGAAAGTTGTCCATCTGTCGTAAAGATTGTCATCACATCAACTTGACCTTGATTAATTGCTTGATATTTTAAACCAATGTCCATATCCATTGTTGCTTTAAATTGATAATTATATGTTTTACATAAAGCATCATAACCATCTTCTCTTTCAAAAAAATCATACTCTGCACCAAATGTTAATTGACTTGCAATAGCACTTAAATCAGAATAAGTTTTAATATCATACTTTTCAGCAATTTCTTTTCTAATAGCTAAACCATATGTATTATTAAAACCATACATACCACACCATTGTAGATTTCTTTTTTGATACTCTTTTTGAAGTTCATCAAATTGACTTTCAAAATATGTTCCTTTTTTCTTTAAAACAGCATTCCATCCAGTTCCAGTATATTCGGGATAAAGATCAAATTCACCTTTTTCAATAGCAGGTTCAATATTAGAAGTTCCACCACCAACACCTTGTGTAACTTCTACATTTAAATCAGTTTCTTGTTCGATATAAATATCTAACATTTCACCTAATATATATTGTTCTGTCATTGGTTTTGTTGCAATTTTAATTGTTTCTTTTTGAGGTTTTACTAAAAGACCTGCAAAAATAGAAATTATTAAAACAATTAAAATGATTGCTTTTTTATTGATTTTTTTTGAATGATGTTGAATCCTTTTTTCAACGATTGCAAACAGACCATCTACAATTAATGCAAGCAAAGCAATAAGTAAACTTCCTACTAGTGTCATTGCTGTATTATTCGTTGTAATTCCTCGATAGATGGCTACCCCTAAACCTCCTGCACCAATAAAAGAAGCAATTCCTGCAAGAGCAATCGTCATAATAGCCATACTTCTAATTCCTGCCATAATTACTGGAAGAGCTAAAGGAAACTTTATTTTCCACAAAACTTGAAAACGTGTACTTCCTAAACCTGTCGCTGCTTCAATCATCTTTTTATCGACTTGTTCCATTCCGGTATAGGTATTTTTTACCATTGGTAAAAGAGCATAGATGACAAGTGCAATAATAGCTGTTGTATTTCCAACTCCCGAAAGGGGAATTAAAAATCCTAACATTGAAATAGAGGGAATAGTATAAACAAAATTGATAATACTCATGAATGGTTTTGAGATTTTTTTATACTCACTCATGAATATTCCAATTAAACCTCCTATTAAAATAGCTAAAACAATACTTATAAAAGAAATTTGTAAATGTTGATATAAAAGATTTATAAAGAATTCTTTTCTTTGAATAAATAATTGAACTATTTCTAACATGATTTTCTCCTTTCTATTGCTTGTACAGGACATTTTTCATAACATAATCCACAATGTAAACAATGTTCTTGTTGAATTTGATAATTTGAAATACATTGTTGTGGACAATTCTTTTGACATAAGCCACATTGAATACATTGATTACTAATGATAAAACCTTTAGGTTTTATCTCTTTATTCATTGCAAAACTTTCTCTATAAATAGGTTCTTTCCCTAAATCAAAGAATTCTAGTTCACCTTCTTCAAGACAAAAGGCTTCTAAAATATAACGACTCTCATTTGGATAAACATTATTCATTGATAAATTATGTTTAAAAATACGATCTATCCAATATTTTTGATTTTCTAATCGTTTAACAGGTCCATTTAAACGAACCATTTGGTACTCTTCATTCATTCCTGTAATTGCAACATATGGATGATTTTTTAATTGTTTATAAAAATCTTTTCCTCTTGCTGTACAAAAATATAATTTATTATCTTCAACCAACATCACATCTATAATTCTTACTTGTGGTTGATTCTTTTCATCAACGGTTGCAAAAGCAACATCTTTGATTTCTCTTAAAATATTTAAACAAGTTGAAACATTCATTGTTGTGCCTCCTTTTTCGTTTTTCATTATAATTTCATTTCTAATAAAAAAAAGTACGCACAATATTGTGGTATAGTTACCATTTGGTAACCAATAGTAGTATTTAAAGTTATTTTCAATTATAAAAAGTTTTTTTAAGCATTTTATAGAAGATACATATTTTTTAGTTAGGAAAGAAAAAATGTTACAATCTTAAATGATTCGTAACATTCCCTTTAATATTTTTTATATACTATAAAATATTAATCTATCACTATCGTATATACACCACGATCAAAATTAGGATTAATTCTTACATCTATTTTTCTATCTTTTTTACTATTTTTAAAAACAATTTTCATAAGATATTCGATTATCTTTTCTCTATCCTCTTTAATTATCGGTAACTGAATAGTAATTATCTGATCATTATTATTCTTAATAATATTAACTAATTCTCTTGAATTACCAGCATACCTATTTATACGCTTATAATAATCAAAACATTTATTACACTTATGAACATTAAATAATGATTTTCTATCATTTAATTCAATGTCACATAAATTGAAATAATCATATCTATAATCATGTATACTTAAATTAAGATCAAAAGTAACATCTATATTATACCAAACACTTTCAATATAAATAACATTCCAAGCATGATATTCATCTGGTTTATTATCTAATCTTCCAATAACAAACCCAGATTTAATATTTAATCGATCACATAAGTATTTAAATGCTTTACTAATTCCCTCGCATACACCTATTCCAAATAAGAATACTCCTGCCATTTCATGGCTATAAGGAGCATCTAAATCTTTATATGTTACCTTATTTACCAAATAATCATGAATTATTTGTTCCTTAGCTATAGCTGTATGTCTATAGCACTTAGCTAATATTTTAGACACTTCTCTTTCAATTGCGTCATTTATTATATTAATTCTTTTTTCAGAAAATCTATATATTGGTTCTATCCAATATCCATTTAAAGAAATAATAAACTCGATTGTTTTAATATAATAGATTTCAGGATGATCATATGTGATGAATTCAAAAATATCATATATTCTATCTTCATCATAGTCAGGTATCTCAATAATTACTTGATGATTTATAAAGCCTTGATACATAGATCTATATATATTACGCTCAATATCTTCCATCATTTCATAATAATACTCATAAATCATAATAATTCTCCTTTTGGTATTCTAAAATTATTGTCTAACAATAAAGTGTATACTTCCATAATTACTCATCCTAAAATTCTATTTCTTCATCATCAATATTTTTTAATATTTCCTTTGTTATATCTTTAAATTTATCTGTAAAATCAAATGGTTTATCAGGCATTTTAACTTCTATACCATCAATAAAATATTTATATTTTATATATTTAGATAATTTTTCTTGAATAAACTTCCAATCAATAGGTTTATAATATGTCTCTTCTTTTCTTAAAACATTACAAGAAGTATTAATAAAACAAAGTAATGTTTTATCATCATTACATCGTTTAGAAGAATAATCATTTAGATATAAATTAAATTGTTTTTCAAATTGCTTAATTTCTTGTTTGTTTAAATCATAATGATTTAAAAACATATCTACAAAATTAATATTCAACTTTACTTGTTCTTCAGCTAAAATCGGTGGCACAAATTGTTCAAGTAAACCTTCAGTTAAAAGTATAAAAGCAGCTACATTACTTACTTTAGAAAACTCCCAATATTCGCTACCAAAACATAGAGAAACTACATTTCCACCTTCATCTCTTTGTTGAGTAGTAACCATATCATAGCTGCCATCATATAAACCAACTATTAATCCTGAATCACCTGATTGACCAAAAAATAAATTATCACCATCATAAATAGCTGTACATAACGTACAGTCATATTGTTCAATATCATGGTTATTTCTTCTAGCAACTTTAACTACTTGCATATATGATTTAATATATGCTTGTTTTAGTAAAGCTAAAACTTCAACATCAGACATATTATTTTTATAATTATTGTATAAATAGTTAACAACATAATTTGTAGCTACTTTACTAGCTATATCACTATGAATTTCAAAACCTAAACCATCAGCAACAGCAGTAAATATTATTCCATCCTTCTCTTTCATATAATAAGCATCCTGTAAAACAATATTACGTTGCTGATGATATGTTCCTTGCATACAAACTTTATAATTTAATATCATATTTTATTTCTCCTATATATTCAATTGTTAATTTACTTCTTTCTATTACTTTGTTAAATATTAAGCATACAAACCCCTAGTTTTAATTCGGGATATATTTCATTTATTATCTGACTTAAATGGCTGACAGGAATAATTGAACACTCATATTTGTTAAGTTTATTTTTATCTAATAAGTTATAATTTTCTTGTGGGATAAATACTTTAGTACATCCTGAATCTATTGCTGCTTGAATTTTTGATGTTAATCCGCCTACAGGAAAGACACCTCCAGTAAGACTTATTTCTCCTGTATATCCTATATCATTTGGTTTATTATTCATTAAAGGTTTATTTATCGTTGCAGATAGTATTGACATAAATAAAGCAACTCCTGCGGAAGGACCATCTTTTACTATTGCGCCTTGTCCAAAATGCACATGAATATCTTTATTTAACAATAATTTTGGATATAGTTTTTTTACATTGGTTAAAGCTATTTTTACTGATTCTATAGCTGAATCTTTTGGTAATCCAGTTATTTCTACCTTTCCATTGCCTTCTAGTAATACTGTTTCAATAGGAAAACAACTTCCAGTATTTCCACTTACAGCTAATGCTTTAGATACTCCAGGAATAGCATAATTTAAAAAATTTTCATTATTTATTTTTTTATCTAAATACTGATCTATGTCTTCTTGACTAATATCGATTTCTTTTATTTTCGCATTATTTATCTTTACTAACTTACTAGAACATATTCTTTGCATTGCTTTTTTTACATCACGTATACCAATAGAAACACAATATTCTTTTAATAAATATTTTTGTAATTCATTATTCATATTGATCTTTATACAATAACTATTTTCTATTTCAGGAATAATATAATTAGATAAGATCTTTAGTTTATCATCTCTACTATATCCTTCAATATATAAAGGAATAAAACGATCTTTAATTACTAATGGTATATTGTTCCAATCGTTTAATGTTGCTATAAAGATTACTTGAGATAAATCAATTGGAACATTTATAAAACTATCATTAAATTCATGATCTAATAATTCTAATATTATTCCTGCATATTCTTTTTTTAGTTTATCTAACTCATCTAATTGAATTATTAATCTAGTAGTACCTGCATCCTTTATTGCTTTCATAATTCTTCCTGGTGAACTTCCAGCATATGATAAAGGTGAACCTTTTAGTTCTTTAACATCATTGATTCCATTTAAAGATATTTTTGTATATTTATAATTCATAGCTTTTGCTAAATATTTAATAACACTACTTTTACCTACACCATACGTACCAATTAATGCCAAATTACTATTAAGTCTAATTCCATTAAGATATTCAATATAATAGAAATTGATCATTTCGTTTATTACTTTGTCCATACCAAATATATTTTTATGTAATATATCTTTAATATTATTAGGATTAAATTCATCAATAAATGTATATTTTTCTTTTCTACAAGCTAATAAATAATCTAACTTTTCAATTGTTTTATCTTTTTTATAGTGATCACTATAAGATGAATTATCTTTTTTAGATACTAATATACATTTCTTTATCTCATCCTGTAATGGTTTACTATAACATTCTTTATTTCGATTGAAGACTAATGCTGGCGTTTCTGTAACTATTAAATTTAGTACTTTATCTACATAACTACAATCTACTGTTATATCATATATAGAAGATGCTATGACATTAATAATTATATTTTTTAAATTATGTTTTAAGTCTCTAGCTCCCTCATCTTGACAATAGTTTGTAATGATATGCTTGATTGCTTTATCTTCAAATTTGATATTTAAAGATTTCAAATTATAATTATTTATTAATTTTGGAATAATGTATTGTTTAGCTATTTCTATTTTGTCTTCATCACTATAGTTTTCAAAATAAATAATTGAATCAAATCTATTCAATATAACTTCTGGAATATCATCTGTACTATTAGCTGTAGCAATAAATATGGTATTATCTGTTTTTATAGTACATTGTAAAAATTTATCATAATGATTTCCTAAAAATAATCTTAAAAAGACATTCATAGGATCACCTTCTTTAGAATGACGATTCATTTTGTCAAATTCATCAAAGTTAATAATCATATTTGTTGTTCTCTTTGATGCAAATGCTTTAGTAATTACACCTGCATCACTACTATCATATCCTGGATCTAATCCTTCCAATTCAAATGGGGTACTTAATCCATTTAATGGAATACATTCATAAGGAAGATTAGCAGCCTTACTTATTGCTTGCATTAATGATGTCTTTCCAACTCCTGGAGGTCCGACAAATAATAGTTTACAGCCTTTACTTTTAGCGTATTGTCTGGATATAAAGATATCTTTTACTAACTTTTTAGTAGTATTCATTTTATATAAGTATTTATCTAAAGTAGTTATAAATTCTTTACTACTAATTATAGATTCATTAGTTGATGTTGGATTTATTTTGAATATGTAATCTAATCTTTGTTCTACCTTATGTTTTGAAGCATTTGTATCATTAAACATAGTTTCAATTGCACTTTGGGTTTCAATTGGATAACACTCTTTAGTTAACGCATATCTTAACATTTGTTCATGTTTATTTTTAAATGTAATCGCATTATCAACAATCTGTTTTTGATGTTTATTAGCTTTGACTTGTTCTAATATAAAGCTACGTTTAGCTTTATCTAATGCATAAAAATCTTTAATAGCTAATATTTTTCCATACATATTGTTAATATTATTAAAGATATCTTTTTCATTGCTTCTAAGTACTACTACTGGAATATATATTGGATACTCTTTAGCTTTTATAGCAATCATATAAATATTTTCTTTATATATCACTTTATTTTCCTTTATAGATTTACTATAAACAGGTTCTTTGTTTAGCATACAAATCATATCTGTATCATTATTCGTTATTAATAATATTTTATCTTGCGAAAATCCTTTAAATTCTCCTTCAATTTCAACAAGATCTTTAATAATATCTTTAGGACCTTTAGATTCATATATAAATAAATCATTTTCAAATTGATTGTTTTTTCCAAAATTCCCTGCTAAAAAAGGCTCTTTTTTAGCAAAATGATTTATATGATTTTGTAAAATATCCGCGTTATTTTTTGCTTCGTAGATAGATTCTTCTAATTTCATAATTTACCTCCTATTTGTCTAAACTTATTTTTATTTCTTCAAAAGGAACGAACAATTCTTTATCACATACATCTTCAAAAGTTAAATTTTCTAACCAGTCTAGTGAATTATGAGATCTATTTATTGGTTTATTTTTTTTATCTAATTTACTAATTTCTAGTAATAATTGTTTAATATCATTTTTCATTGTTTCTCCTCCTTCCTTGTCTTTACTATAGCTTTTATTACATAAAATGTATTTGCCTAAACTTTGACTAGTTTTTGACAAAGAAAAAATCCACAATATTGTGGATTTAACTGTTATATTCTTTTTTCATTTCTTCTATCTCTATTAATATATCTTCTTTTTTCTTATAAAACTCATGTCGATCATAATTAAATAATACAGCAAGTACATATATATATTCTTTTAATATATCTTTATCATTATGTGTTTGATACATACTTTTAAGTTGGGTTAGTACTATTTTAGCTATTTGTCTAACTAGTTTATCTTCATATTCATAACCATTTTTAAAGAAATATTCTATCGTTAGAACCAATCCTTTAGCATAATAACTTGCCACTGCATTATCTCTTCCTTTGTTATCTTCATATAACTTAGTAAATTCATTTAATTTATCAATTAATGATAAAACATTAGTTTCATCATCAGATTTTACAAATAACTCCATATATAAACATCTTGCACATTCATTTTGAAATGAATCAAACATACAATATCTTTTAGCAGGTAATGTTAAATCAGGTATTAAATCTTCATAAATAATATTATTTTTCATAATACATAATATATTCTCTATAGTTCCCCCGTGAAAAAAATAAAACCCATTAAGTGTTGTTTGAATGATAGGATCATTGCCTGCCCATTCTTTAAAGTCTTCTTTATAATTTTCTGCCAGTTCTAATAATCTTAAACGCTCATCATCGCTATTAGTCGTACAATACGCTTCATATATTCCTTCCATGTAATATAAACCTAAAGGCAGACCATCTGGAAATAAATGTTTCAGTACATATCGATATTTAGTAGTAAGTAAATAATTAAAATCTCTAAACACTGGCAACCAGAATGACTGGTTAAAGAATATATCTCCACCTGCAAATCTATCACCGTATCTTATATAAAAATATTCAGCTAATAAATCAGGTTGTATTGGTTTAATTTTTCCATTTATCGTAAGTCCATACAAATCACAAATAGATTTAAATCTTTCCTCTGACATATTTGCTAATTCAAAACAATGAAATTCATCATAATCACCATCAAATACATTTGATGAATTTTTAGCTATTGCTTCTTCTATAGAATCATATAATTGTTTATTATGTAAATAATCACATCCAAAAGCATCCTTAATAATAGTTCTGATATAATTTCTTTCTCTTAAAAAAGCATAATTTAATAATGAATCTTCATTATTTATTCCTTCTATATTATTAGCTAATGCATCAGCTATAAATAATAAATATAGTGGTCTTAAATTATTAGGATCTATCTCTTTTAATTTCTTTAAAGCTTCTTTTTTTAAATTGTCATTTATCGGATAATCTGGATACATTGTTTGAATATATGAAACAAATATATCTTCTAAGTTATTATTATTTAATGGTTCTAGCATTATTTCTTCATCATATTCAAATGATTGGACTATTTCATTATATTCATGAATACTTGAATACCATGAAGACATTTCATTATTCAATGTATATTTAGTCGTTCTTTGACAAATTAAAATACATATATCAATATTTAATCTTTTAGAATATTGATAAGACATCCATTTAGCTAAAGATTCCATATCCGATATTTCAATATCTACTAAAATAAATACATTCTTATAAGTAATATTAATAATATTTAACAAAGTATTAAAACTAATTCCCGTATCTCTATTTAAAGTAAAAATATCCCATTTATTTTTATCAAGTGAATTACTAAATTCATAAGCTAATCGACTCTTACCAGACCCTCCTGGTCCTGATAGTGATAACCATCTAATATTAGATTGATTACTATTTACAAATTTATTTAAAATTAATAGTTCATTATTATAGCCACTAAATTTTGTTGAATTACTATTATAAGTAAAAGGATGTTTGTAATCTACTATATTCTTTTTGATATTACTCGTTAAATGATTATTACTTATGTTAACATCTAAATTATCTTTAATAGCGTTTGTTATATAGTTTTCGTTTACTTTATTTATATATTCTTTACCTGATCTATTATTACGGGTTGTATGAATATAATAAATAATATTAGATAAAAAGCTAACTGATTCTATATGTTGTTCTCTAATTATTTTTTCTTTTTTATTTTCTTTATCATAACCAATATATGTTTCATCTAATGTTTCATCTTCTTTAATTATGTTTAATAAAGATACAATAAAACTATTAACTTTTTTAGGATCTAGTACATAATCCAATACTTCATTAGCTATTTTTATAAAATACTTTATATTCTCATCAAGATCAGTATCAATAACACTTCTACAATATTGTGAATTTAATTCTCGATCACATTTTTTCCACTTATCTATTAAAGGTTCTGAAATTGCATCATAATCAGGAAATAATTTTTCACCAATAGTTTTATACGTTGATACTTTTTCTCTTCCACAAAGATATATGAGTTTAATAACTGTACCTAAACATAGTCTCATTCAAACACCTCCCAATATTTTATTATTTATAATTTTATAATATCTTTTTAAAAGGTAAGCGTCAAACTAATAATAATTAAAAAATTCAAATGAAAAGTAGTATTTTTTTAACTAAAGTAAAAAAGCTACGATTTAAAATCGTAACTTTCTTAATTATTCAGTTTCAAATTGACTGTAATAAAGTTGATGATAATAACCTTGTTTTTGAAGCAATTCTTCATGATTACCAATTTCTACAATATGTCCTTGATCCATAACGATGATTTGATCTGCATTTTTTATCGTTGATAAACGGTGAGCAACAATAAAGGTTGTTCTTCCTTTCATCATTTCATCAAAAGCTTTTTGAATTTGTAATTCTGTACGCGTATCGATTGAACTTGTTGCTTCATCTAAAATCAACATTGGTGGATGTGTTAACATAATACGTGCAATACACACAAGTTGCATTTGTCCTTGAGACATATTTCCACCATCTTCTTCAACCATTGTATCGTATCCTTGAGGAAGAGACATAATATATTTATGCACACGTGCTTTTTTAGCTGCTTCTATGATTTCTTCATCACTGGCTTCTGGTTTTCCATAAGCAATATTTTCTTTAATAGTCCCTTTAAATAACCAACTATCTTGTAAAACCATTCCATACAATTTTCTTAAATCATCTCGGTTCATATCTTCAATATTGACACCATCAATTGTAATTTTTCCACCTTGTGGATCATAGAAACGCATTAATAAGTTAATTAATGTTGTTTTTCCACATCCTGTTTTACCTACAATGGCTGTCATTGTTCCTGGTTTAGCTTCATAGTTAAAATCTTGAATTAATGGTTTACTTGGATCATAACTAAAATTTAAATGATCAATGATAATATGTCCTTGTTTATTTTCAATGATTTTAGATGTTGTTAATTCTTGGATTGTTTCTTCATCTAATAATGCAAAGACTCTTTGACTTGCAGCAATGGCTGTTTGCATTTCTGACATAACGGATGATATTTCGTTAAATGGTTTTGTATATTGGTTAGCATATGTTAAAAAGCTTGAAAGAATACCTACTGTAAATGAACCATTTAATACTTGAAATGCTCCAAAGATACCAACAGCAGCATAAACAATACTATTAACTAAACGTGTTGTGGGATTAATTAAAGCCCCATAGAATTGTGAAATAACCCCACTTTTATGCATACGTTCATTAATTTCATTAAACTTTTCTTCGTTTTGTTCTTGATAATCAAAAATATTAACAATTTTTTGATTACCTATCATTTCTTCACAATAACCATTCATTTCCCCTCTTAAAGCTAATTGTTCTTGGAAATAAGAATGTGTTCTTTTAACAATCAAAGAAGCAACAAGTAAAGAAAGTGGTGTTAAAACAACCACAATGACAGCTACCGAAAAATGAATATAAGCCATAATCAAAATAGTTCCTACAATTGTTGCAATTCCTGTAAGTAAGGATGTAAAACTTTGTAATAAACCTTGTCCAATTAAATCAATATCATTGATCAATCTTCCTAAAATATCTCCATGACTTGTAGCATCAATATATTTTAAAGGAAGAACTTGGATTTGATCAAATACTCTATTTCTTAAATCATTCGTAATATTATAAGTAATTGTATTTGTAATTTGTCCCATGATCCATTGAATCAAAGAAACAATTAAAATAACAATTCCAATAAAAACAAGTTTATTCAATAACGCTTGAAAATGAACTTGATTCTTTCCAACTAATAAATCTATTGCTTGACCTATTAAAACAGGTGTAAGTAAAGTAAAGACAACAGAGACAATTGATAAAAGTGTTAATAACATAATTAAAAAACGATAAGGTTTACAATATGTAAGCAATCTTTTAATTGTTTTTTTATCCATTGTAATCACCATCCTTACTATTTTGAGATTCATAAATTTCTTTATAAACCGTACAATTCTTTAATAATTCTTCATGACAATCAAAACCAACAAGTTCACCATGATATAAAACCATAATACGATCACATCTTTTTAAAGATGCCGTTCTTTGTGAAATAACGATTTTTGTCATTTCTTTTAATTCTTGTAATTGTTTTTGTAAAGCTGCATCTGTCGCATAGTCTAACGCACTTGAACAATCGTCTAAAACTAAAATGTCAGCTTGTTTATAAAGTGCTCTAGCTATTGTTAAACGTTGTCTTTGTCCACCAGAGAAGTTTTTCCCACCTTGAACAACAGCGCTTTCTATTCCTTGAGGAAGACGACTTACAAACTCTTTAGCTTGTGAAACTTCTAAAGCTTTATTCATTGTTTCTTCTTGGTAAGGTTTTGACATACAAATATTTTCTTTAATTGTTCCTGAAATCAATGATGTATTTTGTAAAACATAACTGATATGTTGTCTTAGTGTTTCTAATTTATAATCTTGAATATTTTTACCAGCTATTTTAATTTGTCCACTTCTAACATCATAATTTCTTCCAATAAGGGATACAAGTGTTGATTTACCAGCACCCGTTCCTCCAATAATTCCTACTGTTTCACCTTTATTGATCGTAAATGATAAGTTGTGTAACACATCTTTTTGAAGATATCCAAAGTTGACATCTTTAAATTCAATCATTTTTTCATCAGGAATAAGGGTTGAATAACTTCCTTGATCTTCTACTTGTGGTGTTGTTTCAAGTACTTCAAAAACCCTTTGATAACTTGCTGTAGCTTTATTATAGATTGATAAAACATTCGCAAAGACAATGAGTGCTTGTAAAATACTATTCATATAGTTAATTAAGGCAATAACTTCCCCTTGAGAAAGGCTTCCTACATTAACTTGGAAACCACTGGCATAAATAATAATAATGATTGCAAAGTTTACAATTAAATAAGTAAAAGGATTTAATAAAGCTTGTATTTTACCTACTTTTACTTGTTCATCTTTTTGATTTTTTGTTTCTAAATTAAATCTTTTTACTTCATGATTTTGATTTGAAAAAGCACGAATAACACGAACACCTTTTAAGTTTTCTCTTGCTATTAAAGCAATTTTATCTAATAACTTTTGAATACGAGAAAAATAAGGCATTGAAATAATCGTAATTGATAACATCGATACTGCTAAAATAACAGCTCCTACAACAAAGATCATTGATAAAGAACCACTGATCATAAATGCCATAAATAATGAACCAATCATTAAAAATGGTGCTCTTGATGTAAGACGAATCGTCATCGCTACAGCTAATTGAATTTGTACTACATCATTAATCAGTCTTGTAACTAATGATGGTGCTGTAAGGGTATCTAAATTGGCATCATCATATTGATTCATTTGATGATACATGTCTTTTCTAAGTTGTGTCCCCACACTTTGTGATGTAAGGGAAGCATACCATTGACAAACAAGTGCAAATAAATAACCAAAAACAGCTAAACCAATAAGGACAAGCCCACATTTTAAAATATAATTGGTATCTTTATAAGCAATTCCTTTATCAATGACAGAGGCCATAACAACAGGAACGCATAATTCTAAAGCAGCTTCAAAGATTTTAAATAAAAAACCTAAAGTTGCTGAAAATTTAAACTCTTTTACATATTTTAATAGTTTCACATTCTTCACCTCTGCGTTATTATATGATAAGATTTAACTATATGTAAAATATATATATTATATAGTAATTATATTTAATAAATATATTATTCTCATTTGAAGGAGTTTTATGATGGATATTAGACAAATGAAATATTTTAAAACTATTGTAGAAGAAGGAACGATTTCTAAAGCTGCTAAAAAGTTACACATGGCACAGCCTCCTTTATCGATGCAACTTAAACAATTAGAAGAAGAATTAGGTGTAATTCTTTTAAAAAGAGGTAATAAACAAATTGAATTAACAGAAGCTGGTAATCGTTTTTATAAAAGATGTTTACAAATCTTAGATTTAACTGAAATTACTAAAAATGAATTAAAACAATCTTATCAAGATGTTTTAAGAATTGGGATTACTTCTTCTAATAGTGGTTTAATTCAACAAGAAAGTATTAAAGAATTTATTAAAAAGAATCAACATGTTCAATATGCTATTCATGAAGGTTCTACGTATGAAATACTTGATTTATTATTATCACATAATATTGATTTAGGGATTGTGAGAACACCTTTTGATACTTCTCAAGTAAATACTTTTTATTTAGAAAAAGAGCCAATGATCGTTATTGGGAAAAAAGAATATTTTTCAACACCTAAAAGAAAAATAAAAGATTTTAAAGATACCCCTTTAATTATTCATCAAAGGTATCTTCCTTTAATTAATGATTATTGTTTAAATAAACAAATTCAAATTCAATTAAAAGTAACTTGTGATGATAGTAGAACCTCTCTTATTTGGGCCAATAGTGGTATTGGAGTAGCAATTTGTCCCATGAGTAGTTTATCATTACCTTATGATCATTCTCTTGTTTATACGATTTTAGAAGATAAAAACTTATATACTGGTATTGCTTTTATTACTAGAAAAAATGAAGAAGTTTCAGCTTTATTAAATGAATTTATAGAATGTTTTAAATAGAGGAAAAACAAATGATACAATATGAAAAAATAGAACTTGATTACCAATTACCTATTAAATTATTAGATATTTACTTTGAAGATCATTATACAAAAACAGCTAAACATTATCATAATAGTATTGAAATTTTGATTCCCGTTTTAGGAAAACTAAAATTATTTCTTACTAATAAAGAATTGATTATTCCTCAAGGAAGCTTATATATTATTAATAGTCAAGAAATTCATGGGATGCATCATACGGAAGATACTGATATCTATAAAGGATATGCACTTCAAATAAATTATGATTTTATTAAAAAATATTATCCAGCTATTGATAATTATCAATTTATTCAACCTAATCGTAAAATCAAAGAAAAGATATTATCAGACATTTTTAAAATTATTAATGCTTATGATCATATCAATCAATTTCAAAGAATAGAAATTGAAAGTTATATTTTACATCTTTTATATACATTACTTTCAAATACATTAGATAAAAAAACAAATGTGAATTTACAAACTCTACAAGATAAAAGAATTATAAAAATGACTCAATATATTGATTTACATTATAATGAAGATCTTACAGTCGATAAAATAGCAGATCATTTTAATATATCTTCAGGATATTTATCACGCTATTTTAAAAATCATTTAAATATGACTGTTAAAGAGTATCTTATTTCTATACGATTAAAAAAAGCAAGACATGATGTTTTGTTCTCTAATTATACAATTTTAGAAATTGCTTATTTGCATGGATTTCCAAATTTAAAATCTTTTATTAACGCTTTTAAAAAAATTTATCATGATACACCTGCAAAATATCGTGAAAAAGTTAGAAAATGACATTAAAGAAGTATGTTTTTGACATTTTTGTAAGCTCTTTCAATGATAAAGTTTTACTTGTCAAAAAGAGGGAGGAAAGAAAATGTTAAAAAAGATATTTAGTTTATTTGTATGTGCTATGATGTGTCTTGTATCAACAAATCTTGTTTTTGCTGATGGAACAGTTGATATTCATGGAACATATAGCATTCATGTTAGTGGTTATGATTGGGGATGTGCAACTGATAAAGTGACATTAACTCTTGATAATCCTATTGATCATGTAGATGAAAACACATTTAAAGTTGTAGAAAATTCAGAAACTTTTGATTATAGTCAAGGTCCTGCTGGAACAATTATAAAAGCTGCTCCAACTGAACGTACTGTAAAAAGTGTAAAAGTTGATGGAAACAAAGTTGAATTAGAATTAAAAGTGAGAGCTGATACACCTTCTCCAATTGTTTGGTCATTAGCTACTCAATATAATACTTATGTTAAAGATTATTATTTTGAAATTTCTGCTAATGATACTCAATTAACATCAAATGGGCAAGTTGTTCAATCTTTAGAAATTGAAAAAGAATACACTTCAAAAACAACTTCTGCTGATGTTTTTGATTTAGGAAGCTATCAAGCAAAAGATGGTGTTAAATACTCATATGCATCTTATACACCACAAAATGATAGTGATACTTTAGTTGTATGGTTACATGGTTTAGGTGAAGGTGGAAAAGATGCTGATACAATTGCTGATAGAACTACTGATCCTTATGTAACTGCTCTAGCAAATAAAGTAACTGCTTTAGCTGGTGATGAATTCCAAAATACATTAGGTGGTGCTCATGTTTTAGTTCCACAATGTCCAACTTATTGGATGGATAATGATGGAAAACAAAGCAACTTCAACAATGCTAGCATTCAAGCTGATGGAACATCTTATTATCAAGAATCATTACATGAACTTATTGCTGCCTATAAAGAAAAAGTAGGTGCTAAAAAAGTTGTTTTAGCTGGATGTTCTAATGGTGGTTATATGACTTTATTAATGGGCTTAGCTTATCCACAAGAATATGATGCAATTGTGCCTATTTGTGAAGCAGTTCCTGATTCTTATATTACTGATGAACAATTACAAGGTGTTAAAGATTTACCAATGTATTTCATTTATTCAAAAGATGATGATACAGTAGATCCTACACTTCATGAAATTCCAACAATTAATCGTTTAAAATCTCTTGGAGCATCAAATTTACATGTTTCTACTACTGAACATGTTGTAGATACTTCTGGTCTTTATAAAGATGAAAATTATAGTGGACATTGGTCTTGGATCTATTTCTTCAATAATGAAGCACAATGTGATGAATGTGGTGTTAAATCATTTGATTGGATTGCTCAACAACTAAAAACATCTGAAGTTCCTGTAACTGATAATAAAAAAGCAAAAAATAATCCATCACAAGCAGTAAAAACTGGAGATACTGCTCATGGTAAAATTTATGCAATGATTATGATGTTTGCTGCAGCTAGATATGTTTTCTTTAAACAAAGAAAAGAAGCTTAATTTATAGACTCATTAAATTGCTTATGCAATTTAGTGAGTTTTTTATACTAAAAAAGAGGATATTTCTATCCTCTAGATAATATTAGTTATTGATTAATTTATCTTCATCAGACCAAGAATATAATTTTCTGATTTCTTTTCCAACTTTTTCTGATTCATGTTCTGTAGCTAATTTTCTCATTGCTTTGAAATGTGCTTGTCCTCCAGCTGCTGACATGTCTAATAAGAAGTCTTTTGCGAATGTTCCATCTTGGATATCTTTTAAGATTTGTTTCATTGCTTTCTTTGTATCTTCTGTGATGATCTTTGGTCCTGTAATATAATCTCCATATTCTGCTGTATTTGAAATTGAATATCTCATTCCTTCAAATCCTGATTGATAGATTAAGTCTACGATTAATTTCATTTCATGGATACATTCAAAGTATGCATTTCTTGGATCATATCCTGCTTCTACTAATGTTTCAAATCCTGCTTGCATTAGGGCACATACTCCACCACATAAAACTGCTTGTTCTCCAAATAAGTCTGTTTCTGTTTCTGTTCTGAATGTTGTTTCTAGTACACCTGCTCTTGCTCCTCCAATTGCTAATGAGTATGCTAAGGCGATGTCTTGTGCTTTTCCTGTGTAGTCTTGTTCTACAGCTACTAGACATGGTGTTCCTTTTCCTGCTTGATATTCACTTCTTACTGTATGTCCTGGTGCTTTTGGTGCAATCATTGTTACATCAACATTTTTTGGTGGTACGATTTGATTGAAATGAATATTGAATCCATGAGCAAACATAAGCATGTTTCCTTCTTCTAGGTTTGGTTCAATTGATTCTTTATATAATTTTGCTTGTAATTCGTCATTGATTAAGATCATGATGATATCTGCTCTTTTTGCAGCTTCTGCTGAAGTATATACTTCAAATCCTTGTTCTTCAGCTTTTTTCCATGATTTTGATCCTTCGTATAATCCTACGATGACTTTTACTCCTGATTCTTTTAAGTTTAATGCATGTGCATGTCCTTGTGATCCGTATCCAATGATGGCTACTGTTTTCCCATCTAATAATGATAAGTCACAATCTGATTCATAAAATATTTTTGCCATTTTAAATATCCCCCTTAATTTTTATTACTCGATTTCCTTTTTCGTTACCCATTATACGTCTAACGTTGTCTTATGTCAATATCGTTGTCTGCTCTCTTTGAACATTTTTTTAACAATCATCAATTATTTCTTTTCTAACTTTAATTGATTGATTGCCCTTAAGATGTGTATACGCATGGCGCTTCTTGCCCCTTCTGCATTTCGATCATTCATAAATTCCATAATCATTTTATTATCTGAGATAATATCTTGATTAGATACATGTTCATATTCATAAAGGAAAACCCCTTTTTGAATAGATTCTTGTAACACTGGTTCTAATCTTGACATAAATTCATTATGCGTTGCTTGTGCAATAGAACAGTGAAATAACATTTCTTGTTTTGCATAACTTCTTTTATTTGTAATACAGTCTTCAATTTCATTTTTGATTGCATTGATTCTTTCTAATTCTTTATCCGTTGCTCTAAGTGTTGCATAATAAGCAATTTCTGGTTCAAAAATCAAACGGATTTCGTAGAGATCATCTGCTCCCATTTTAACTTCCGGAGGAATATTGAGCTTTTCAAAAGTTTGATTATCATAATCTTCTCTAACAAAAGTTCCTTTCCCTCTTTTAATTTCTAAAACATGTCGTGTTACTAAAATACGTATCGCTTCTCTTAATGTAATACGACTAACTCCTAATTCTTTAGATAATTCAATCTCATTAGGAAGTTTATCTCCTGGTAAATATTTCTTTTCAACGACGATCATCGAAAGGAGCATCTCAGCAATATCATCCGATAACCTTTTTTTCTTATCCATAGTTTCCCTCGATTCCTTAAATTACTTGAAATTCTATCACAAAAATAATAATTATGCTATGACCTTTTGTCCATACACCTTTTTTTATTTATCATATATTACATTGAAAGGAGGTTATTTATGGACCCTGTAACAATCGCAAATGAAGCCACATTGATCTATGACAACATTACTAAAAACTCAAATGCTGTTGTCACACGTATTTTAAGTCCTTATGATTTAACAGCGACAAAAGAAGCGTTACTTGATAGTTATACACCTGGTCAAACCATCACTTATATTACGCGTGTAGAAAATACAGGTAGTGCTTCTCTTTATAATCTTACAATTGTAGATGATCTAGCAAATGGTACACTTCAATACATTGATACAAGTATTGAAGGTTATTTAAATGGTTCACCAATTGAAGTAGATGTACAAAAAACAGCAAATACAGTCACTTTTAAAATAGATAATGTGCTTAATCCTAATGACAATGTTTTAATTATCTTTGAAACAACAACACCTACGACAAACCCTGAAAAAATTACCAATACCCAAACAATTACAGCTAATGGTGGTTCAACAACAGGACCAATTGTTACTGCTAAACCAAATCCTAGTGCAACTGTCACACTAGCAAATTATGTGACTCTAGATATTACAAAAGCAGTTGATAAAACAAGTATTTATAGTGGTGAATCTCTTGTTTACACTTTCAAAATTGTAAATAGAGGTAATGAAACAGCGACAAATGTTACTTTCAATGATATCTTCCCAGCAGGATACAAAATCAATAGTATTACTTTAAAAACACCTGACTCTCCTGACCCAATTATTTATGATCCAGGAACTTATGTGCAATTTACAACACTTAGAATTGATAATCTTGTTATTCCTGTAGGAACAAGTACTCTTACTGTTACTGGTATTTATACAAGTTAAAAATGGATGCTTCGGCATCCATTTTAATCATATAATTGGAAATTTAAATGATAGACAAGCGAATCAAACATTTTTGTATTAAATCCATACGCAATACAATCATCTACTTCTCCATCCCAATCATTATTTAATTGATCTAAAACTTCTTGTGCTTTTTCTTTTGTTATTTGACAAGTCGCAAAGAATTCTACAGCATCTTTTTCCATTTGTGATTCTTTGTAAGGAGATACTGAAAAATCAGGATAGATTTCTAATAATTCCTCTTTTACTTTTTGATAATCTTCTTCTTTTGAGCTTGATATAACAACATATAATGTTCCTAACATTATTTCATCATCCTTTCTTTAAACTTTGATATATTTTCAAAATCATCATTTTGTCTTTTTTCTATATCATGATATAACTTACTTACCTTAAATGCAATCATGATAAAATAAAGAATAAGCATTACAATTAAAATGACAAACCATATAAAAATAAGCCACCCCATATTACATAACTCCTTTATCTAATTGATGTAAATCTTTATGATAAAAAATATAAAGCATGATTGCAGCAGCAATCCAAGCAAGAACCTCTGCTAAATATATTCCATAAACCCCCATATAATGCGGTAAAATAAGTGCTGCTGATACTCTCATAATTAACTCAACAATTCCTGATACCATTGGAATAATCGTATTTTCCATCCCTTGAAGAGCACTTCTATAAGAATATAACATATATAAAACTGGTAAACAAACAGCCATTGTAAATAAATAATCATAAGCATATTTTAAAACAATTTGTGTTTGTTTTGGTGTCGTAGATATAAAAAGTAATAATATTTTTTTACCAAAGAATAGAATAACGATCATAATAACAATGGAAATAAAAACAGATAAAATATTTGCTTGAAAAACACCGGATTTCATTCTTTGATATTTTTTAGCTCCATAGTTTTGTGAAACAAAGGTTGTAATTGCATAACCAAAGGATATAGCAACAACTTCTAATATTCCATAGAGTTTATTTGTTGCTGTATAACCAGCAATAAATAAGAAACCAAAGCCATTAACTACAGATTGTAAAACAATTCCACCAAAAGCAATAATCAAGTTTTGAAAAGCTAATGGTAAACCTAATTTAATGAGTTGATAAATCAGTTTTTGATCTATTTGAAAACTTTCTTTTTTGATTTTAAAGGGTAATTCTTTTCTTAATTTAAAATAACAAAAAGTAGCTGCAAATAATTGTGAAATCAATGTTGCTATTGCTGCACCAGCAATTCCTTGATGAAAGATACAAACAAATAATAAATCGAGTATAACGTTTAAACAAGCAGCAATGACCATTGCAATAAGCGGTGTACGACTATCTCCTATAGCTCTTAAAATACTTGAAAAACAGTTATAAAAGATCACAATTAAAGCTCCACCAGACATTATTCTTAAATAGGTAATAGATCCTTGAATCGTATGACTTGGTGTATTTAATAGTTTTAATAAAGGTTCAATAATGATTTGTGAAAAAATGATAACTAAAATTGCTATTACAAAACATGAAAGATAGGACATCGCAATTGATTTTTCCATTCCTTTTTCATCATTAGCCCCTAAACAATTAGATACACGAATTGAAAATCCTTGTGTAAAGCCCATTAAAAGTCCTAAAATAGCCCAGTTGATCCAATCTGCTCCACCAATAGAAGCTAATGCATCAACACCTACAAAACGTCCTACGATCATGGTATCTACCATGATATAAAGTTGTTGTAAAAGATTACCGAACATTAAAGGTAAAGCAAAGAAAAAGATAAGTTTTAAAGGATGACCTGTGGTTAAATTTTTCATAAATTTCCTCCATAGATTTAATTATTAAGAGTTTTTAATATAAAGTCAATCATATTGTTTTTTTATTTTTTGATTTTAGGTTATAATGTATAGAGGTTAAAGGAGAGAGTAGTATGGCTAATTGTAATCATGATTGTAATTCATGTAAAAGTACATGTTCAAAAAAAGATTTTTTAGCACCAATGAATGCACATTCTCATGTAAAAAAAGTGATTGGTGTTGTAAGTGGTAAAGGAGGCGTTGGAAAGTCTTCAGTAACTTCATTATTGGCGCTCGCTAAACAAAGAGAAGGATATAAAGTAGCTATTCTAGATGGTGATATTACAGGACCTTCTATAGGGCGTATTTTTGGCGTAGAAAACAAACAAGTTTTATCTAATGGTAAAGAATTCACACCTGTTGAAAGTAGTCAAGGAATTAAAATTATGTCTACGAATTTATTATTAGAATCAAATGACACACCAGTTATTTGGCGTGGTCCCGTACTTGCAGGAATGATCAAACAATTCTGGTCTGATGTAATGTGGGGAGATGTTGATTATATGTTTGTTGATATGCCTCCAGGAACCGGAGACGTTCCACTTACAGTTTTTCAATCACTTCCATTAGATGGTATAATCATTGTGACAAGTCCTCAAGAACTTGTAGGAATGATTGTAAGTAAAGCTGTTAATATGGCTAAAAAAATGGATGTCGATATTATTGGTATCGTTGAAAATATGTCTTATGTTAAATGTCCTGATTGTGATAAGAAAATTTATATGTTTGGTAAGAGTCATAGTCAAGAAGTGGCTGATCGTTATCAACTTCCATTACTTGGTCAATTACCTATTGATAGTGAATTGACTCAATTATCTGATCAAGGTTATGTTGAAAATTATCATTCTGATTGGTTTGATGAGTTTTCTCAAAAAGTAAAAGATATTTAAAAAAGCACTCACGTGCTTTTTTAATTTAGTGGTTCATTATTACGATTCATGAAGTCTTTTACGGCATCATTTAAAACATCATTTAAATATCTACTAAATTCATCTTTATCTTCTACGTTAGATAATTGAATTGGCATGTTTACAACACCAACATGAACATTTTCGTCAGCCATAAGTTTTTCAATATCACCTGATTGTCCAAACATTTTTGATGCTGCTTGCATTGTTTTACAATGTGACATTGTCGCATAATATATATAATCTTCAATTGTTTCCATTCCAGCAACATCTTGAATTTGTTTAAATTGTTCTTCTAATAATTCCATTTCTTCATCATCAAATTCTAAAACAACTTGTTTCATCTCAATCACCTCATATTTCGTGTAATATATTATCACAAACTTTAAAAAAAGATAGTCTTTTTATTATTTATTTCTAACAAGAAATAAACTTATAGATCTAAAAAATCCCAATGTTAAAACATTGAAAACAGTGATCCAATCTCCATATTTAGGATAAACCTTTTTTATAATTTGATGTGAAATATAAATATTCATAATAAAAGAAAGTAAAATACATCCTAAAAATAATAAAAAGATAATTGTATCTAATGAACCTAATTGAACATTTAAAGAGAGATAAAAAAGAATTGTTCCTATAATTTCAATCATCATTAAAAATAATCCTTCCTTTTCCAATACTACTTCTTTTCCTAGAAGATATTTACTGTAATAAGGAATCCATGATTTCTTTAAATGTGTTCTATTATAAAGAAAAAGACTTTCAAAAATATAATTTTCAACAAGATAAAAGATACTGATAAAGATCAAAAAAAGATATAACGCATAAAAAGACATAAATAAACCTAAAACTACTAACACACTTATTCCTCCCATAATCTTACCTCCTAAAAAATAAATTCATAAACAATGCCAAAGATTTCTCTTACAAAATATGTAGGAAATAACCACCAAGCAGTATGAGCACTTATAGCATAACTTTTGATATTTAATCGACGAGCTATTGTTTGTGCACGATATTCATGAAATTCATTTGTAATAATCGTGATTGCTTTAGGTAAATTTTCTTTTTTAATTAATCGATAAGAAAACAATATATTTTCTCTTGTGGAAGTAGACTTATCTTCTTGATATAAGCGATGAGGATCAATTCCTTTACTTACAAGATATTGATACATACATTTAGCTTCTGATATTTCTTCATTAGCACCTTGTCCACCTGATAGAATACATTGTAATTTAGGATTTTCATTTAAATATTGATATGTTTTATCAAGTCTTTCTTTTAATGCAAGACTTGGTTTTTTATTTTTAACACGACATCCTAAAACAACAACTGTTGTTTCTTCTTGCGGTAATATATTCATATTTGTAAGTATTTTATAAGAACAAGTAGAAATAATTACTAAAAGTATGATTATAAAAGATAATGTTATTTTAGAAAAAATCAAATGATGTAATGGCTTATTAAAAATGATAATAAGGAGACAACCTAAAGAAACTATCATTCCTGCTATATTTCCAATATTTAAGATTCCTTTTAATAAAAAAGGAAGTAAAAAAATAATAAAACTTATGATAAAAAATATCAGTAATAAATATTTTATAATTTTCATTGTTTCACCTACTTGGATTCATTCTAACAAAAAATAGAGATTTTGACATCTCTATTTAAAATATTGATCTATTTTATTTTTATTTAGTTCTTCACCGATAACAATTATGACATCTTGCCCTTGATTGATTTCTTGTATAGAGGTATTTTCTTGAGTCATATTGATTTCATACCAGTGTTTTTCTTTTTGATAAAAACCTTTAACTCTCATGACATGACCACAATCTTGATCTTTAAATATATGGTTTATTTTTTGAATAAATTCATCTTGATTGAATCTATTATTCATATAATAAAGAGATTGAAAAGTATCATTTTGGTTAAACCATAATTTTTCAATATAATCATTTGTATATTGACTATTTAATAATTCTTGATAATCTTCTTTGGTCATTTCATCCCATTTTTTAATTTTTAATCTTTCTTGTGGAAGAGGTTTTCCATGGAATAAAGCAAGTGCATCATTCATTTGTTGAATTGTTTCTACAATTCTTTCTTTACTTGTAGTATCTACTTTACTTAAAATAATTTTTCCTGCACTTACAATTTGGCTTGCAAGTAAATAAGAAGCTTCTTTAGATAAATTCTTTTCTAATGAAGCATCTACAATTGCAAATACATTTCCTATTTCATACCAATTTGTAAGAGGTTCTTCATGTAAAACATCAAAAAATTCTTCTACATCAAAAATACCTGATGGTTCTACCAAAACACGATCAAAGCCTCTCATTCCCATAGATATCAATTTTGTCTTAAAACGTCTTTGATGACAATCCTTATCACAAGCTCCTGCTACCATTTCTAATTCACAATTTTCTGATTCTAAATCTTGTAATAACATCATATCAACATTAACTGCACCAAAATCGTTTTCAATAATTCCAATTCTATATCCTTGATCAATTAAATATTGAGCATATTTTTTTATGAAAGTTGTTTTACCAGATCCTAAAAAACCTGTTATTAAATCTACTTTTACCATAATCTTCACTCCTTGATTTTATTATATATCTAAAGAAAAAAAAGTCTAATAGAAAGACTTTTTAATCTGTTCTTAATGCTGTTACAGGATCTTCTTTCGCTGCTTTTTTAGAAGGAATAATTCCTCCAAGTAGAGTTAAAATCACGCTTAAAATAATTAAAACAATTCCTGCAACTGGTGGTAAAGAAGCATTAACAGCTGTTGTATCTGCAATATTGTGAATAACAATATTAGCTGGGATAAGAGCGAGTAATGTAATAATAATTCCAATAAGACCCGCAAATAATCCAATAATAAACGTTTCAGCATTGAATACTTGCGAAATATTACGTTTAGAAGCCCCTATGGCCCTTAATATACCAATTTCTTTTTTACGTTCTAAAACACTAATATACGTAATAACGCCTATCATAATTGAAGAAACAACCAATGAAATACCTACAAAGGCTACAAGAACATAACTAATGACATTAACAATATCAGTTACTGAAGACATTAATGTTCCCACAAAATCTGTATACGTAATGACTTTGTCTTCTTGATTTGTTTTTTCCATTTTATGATTGTACGTATCTAAAAAGTGAATCACTTTTTCTTTGCTTTCAAAGTTTTTAGGATAAATACTAATACTTGCTGGTTTTTTAAAATCAGCATATCCTAATTTCTTCATATTATTATCATATGAATCTTGTTCACTTGTCATCATTGATGAAATAATACTCATAAAATCATTTTCATCACCACTAAAGCTCATTGCTTCGGCGAAAGCATGACTATCAAATTGAAAAGCATTTGCCATTGAAGAGCTCATAGACATCATACTTTTTTGAATGCCTCTTTGTAGAGAAGATGATAAATTTTGCATAGATGATTGCATATATTGAGACATAATTTGAGAAATTTGTGCTTCTATGTTTGTTGATTGTATAATAGATGTCATTTCTTGAGTTAAAATATTCTTTGCTTCTTGAGAATTTAAATAGCTCATTAAATACTCATTTATTTTTGTAATATCTAAATCATTTTCACCTAATTGTTTTTTATAATCATCTAAGACTGCGTTGATAATTTGTTGCATTTCATTTTGATCAATACCATCTTCAATATATTTCTTTATTTGTTCTTCTATAACTTGACGTGCATGATCTGTTTGTAAGTAATTTATAAATTCTTGTGTAGCTTGATTAATATTTACTTCTGGATGATTTTTTTCATATTCTAAATAACCATTTAATAAAGACTTGGCTAAATGATTAAGTTGGTCACTTGAAACATTAAATTGGATTTGATTAAGTATTTGATTCATATCTAATGTTGGAAGTGATAGATCTGTCAGTTCTTGATTTAAATTTGTAAAGTCTAATTGTAAAGCTTGTGTATTGAATTTAAATGCCGATTGCATTTTATTTTGATCAATTGTAAATAATGAACTTAAATCAAATTGTGAATTTTTTTCTTCAAAAGCATTTCCTGTAAAAATATTCACATTTTTATTTTTTAATTGTTCTTGAACAATTTGAGTTGTAGATGACTTTTCTATAATATGTTGTACAAGTGATGATGGATAATAAATTCCTGTCGATAACATAGTTGCTGTTTGATCATCTTTAGGTTGAACAATTCCTACAATTTTTAAATCTTCACCATTTTGAACAAGTTGATTCATATATGTTTGATCATTAGATTTGTCTTTATATACATGATATTGTTCATCATATTCATAATAATCCGCCGATTTAACAAGTTTGAATTTTTTATTTAAGATATCTTGATAACTATAATCATCCTCTTTTAATGTCACGTCTACATCTTCTTCATTAGCAAACTGTTGCACCATTTGATCTAATTCTGATGAATCTCTTAAACCAAGTGTATAAGCCATCATATCACTTATCTTTCCAGAGGAAGTAAGAACAACAACACATTCATTATATTTTTTTGGCCAATGACCTGCTTTTATATCATATTGTCCACTAAATAAGTTTGTGTTTTTAGGCATGGATTTAAAGACATCTGTAGACATCATAGAAGACATCATATTATTTGAACTTGTGGATGAGCCCATTCCTAGGGAACTAAATGTTTTATCAGGATTAACTTGTCTATAAGTATTATCTTGATAGCGATATATTTGTGGTGTCACATTATAAGTATATTCGATTGCATTAGAATAATTTTTTAATTGTTTTTGGTTATTTTGAATATAACTCTTTAATGATTCTAGATCATTTGATCCAATTTTAGAAAACATTGTAGTCATCATATTAGCTACTTGAATATCATTTTTAGAAGATTGTTTTTTATCTTGACTATCATCTACTAACATTGATGACATATCTATACCAGTACTTGTAATTTGTAAAGGATATTCTGATAACGTATCTTCTTCAATTGTTTGAATATACGTATTAACACCATTAGATAAAGATAATATAAGAGCTATTCCTATAATTCCTATAGAACCTGCAAAAGATGTTAAAAAAGTTCTTCCTTTTTTAGTTTTTAAATTATTAAAACTAAGAGATAGTGATGTAAGTAAAGACATAGAAGTTTTTCCCATATTACGATGTTGTGGGAGAAAACTTTCAACATGATATGGGTTTGTATCATCTAAAATAACTCCATCTTTTAATGTAACAATACGTGTTGCATATTCTTTGGCAAGTTCTGGATTATGAGTAACCATGACAACAAGTCTGTCCTTAGCAACTTCTTTTAATAAATCCATAACTTGTATACTCGTTTCACTATCTAAGGCTCCTGTTGGCTCATCAGCCAACAAAATATCAGGATCATTAACCAATGCTCTTGCAATAGCAACACGTTGCATTTGCCCTCCTGATAATTGATTAGGTTTTTTATGAATTTGTTGTCCTAATCCAACCTTAGTAAGAGCATCAATAGCTTTTTCTCTTCGTTGTGTTTTAGAAACACCAGAAATAGTCAGTGCAAGTTCAACATTTGATAAAATAGTTTGATGTGGAATTAAGTTATAACTTTGAAAAACAAAGCCAATTGTATGATTACGGTAAGAATCCCAATCTCTATCTTTGTATTTTTTTGTAGAAATACCATTAATAATTAAATCTCCGCTATCATATCTATCTAATCCACCAATAATATTTAAAAGTGTTGTTTTACCAGAACCACTTGGACCAAGTATAGCAACAAATTCATTATCTCTTAAATTAAGGCTGACATGATCCAATGCTTTTTGAATAAAGTTTCCCGTTTTATATTGTTTACAGATATCTGTTATTTGTAACATCTTTTCCCCTCCATATAGATATGTACATACTATCAAATAAATTTGAACTTATTATTAATAAAAAACGCAAAAAAAAAGAACTGGCAACGAGCTA